>NZ_JAWOBM010000013.1:0-66765 GCF_046498025.1 Halorubrum sp. | reverse complement strand
GGAATGTATAACCTCTGAGCCTGGTTCCCGGCTCAGAGGGGGTGTTGGCGGGTTTTGACTCGCGGTGAGTCAAAACACCATTGCATGGTCTATGTGGTGTCCGAGTCAGCCAGCGACCTGGATGACACCGAACGACCACGGCTCACATCAGATTTCCTCTTACGCCGGAGCGCAGGGGGCGAAATCCTCATATCGGTGAGTCGGACGAACCGACTCTGCGAAACCGGACCGAATTGAACGGTCCGAATCCGCGGTGCGTTCTTCGCGTTTCAACCGAACGGGCTTGTACACTTAAGCACGTCGGAACGCTTTGACCGGCCGCGGTGCGGCCGGCCGTCGTCCCCCACGCCGGGGGACCTTCGCATTCAACACGAACCCCGGCTTGTACTTAACCCCGTCGAACTATCGCCGCCCAGTCATGCGGTTTCAATGTGAGCGGTTACCACGACAAATCGCTGATCGACGGCGTTTTGAAGGTCTTGACGAGGAGCGCATCGGTCGTCCTGTCATAGCCGATCTGCAACGAATTATCTGAATTTTGTCAGTAAATCAGCCGGGAGAACTCAACCGCGTCGTCGTTCGCGAATGCCGATTGCCGGTCCGGTCGTGGATGGGTCGGGCGCAACCCGCCGAGTTCGGCAGCGGATCGATCCCTCCTCGCCTCGTGCGCGTGTGTGCGTAATCGACGTAAGGTCAAGACGGGGGCGAGCTGGACCTCGCTGAGGAATAAAAACGACGTGATGGAAACACGCCGCGAGCGAGCGGTCGTTTATA
The DNA here is from genome assembly GCF_046498025.1 of Halorubrum sp. NCBI lineage: Archaea > Methanobacteriati > Methanobacteriota > Halobacteria > Halobacteriales > Haloferacaceae > Halorubrum > Halorubrum sp. The sequence goes on along the minus strand of NZ_JAWOBM010000013.1, from coordinate 65,991 downwards.
CCACGGGCGTTTATAAGGGAGGGGAACACATATAAAGGCGAACGATGACGAACCCTGCTGATTCGATCGAGATCCAGAACGTAGTTGCATCGACCGGGATCGGCCAAGAACTCGATTTAGAAGCACTTGCGGAGGACCTCCCCGGGGCCGATTTTAATCCGGACAACTTCCCTGGCCTCGTCTACCGGACCCAAGAACCGAAGGCGGCCGCACTCATCTTCCGGTCGGGAAAGATCGTCTGTACGGGCGCGAAAAGCATCGACGACGTCCACGAAGCCCTCGGAATTATTTTCGAGAAGCTCCGCGGTCTCCAGATCCCGGTTGAAGAAGACCCGGAGATCACGGTCCAGAACATCGTGTCGAGCGCCGACCTCGGACACAATCTCAACCTCAACGCACTGGCGATCGGGCTCGGCTTGGAAGACGTTGAGTACGAGCCGGAACAGTTCCCCGGGCTCGTCTACCGAATGGACGAGCCGGAAGTCGTCATCCTGTTGTTCGGCAGCGGGAAAATCGTCATCACCGGTGGGAAACGTACCGACGACGCCGAAGAAGCCGTCGAGGAGATCGTCGAGCGGATCGAGGGCCTCGGCCTGCTCGGCTAACCGTTCACTCGATCGGATCGGCTTGTCCAGTCGCGAGGCGTCGAACCAGCAACGTGGTCGGTGGGAAAAGCGTCGATGTGTGACAGACCCTGGACAATGCGCTGACGAAGCGAAGACCGAAAAAGTGGCCGCACCGGCGCGCTACGTGCTACTGTTCTCCGTCAACACGTCCTTAACGACGCTCGGATCCTCCAGCAGCTGGTGTTTCGTATAGCTGCCCTCCGCGCTTCCACCGCTGTGTTTCGACTGCTCGATGATGTCGAGGAAGGCGTGTTCCTTGAGGAGGTCGCGGACGCGCCGGAGTGACAGACTGTCCGATCCTTCCTGCCGACAGATGTTCTCGTATATCTCGTACACGCGGCTGGTTCGGAAGCCGTCTTGACGTCCGCCCGAGAGGGATAACAGCGCGAGCGCCTGAAGGACGTACCGGGAATGCGGGGTCGATCCGCGGATGAGCTCGCGGAACCGATCCGTCTCGGCGCGTTGGCGGGCCTGTGTGACGAACTCCTCGCGGACCGTCGGTTGGTCGTTCCCTTGAGCGATTTCACCGGCGTATCTCAGGATGTCGATCGCCTTCCGAGCGTCCCCGTGTTCCCGTGCCGCGAGCGCCGCGGCGCGCGGAATCGTAGACGGTTCGAGGACGTCGTCGTGGAACGCGTCCGCCCGCGCCTGCATGATCTCTCTGAGTTGGTTCGCGTCGTACGGCGGGAAGACGAACTCGCGCTCACAGAGACTCGATTTGACTCGCTCGTCCATTCGGTCTTTGTACTGAATCTTGTTGCTGATACCGACCACGCCGAGCTTGCAGTCGGTTATCTTGCCGGCCTCGCCTGCTCGGGAGAGCTGCATCAGGATCGCGTCGTCGTCGAGTTTGTCGATTTCGTCGAGAATGATGAGGACGACGTCGTACCGCTGGTCGAGGATGCGCCAGAGCCGTTTGTAGTACGTCGACGTCGAGAGCCCCTTGTCCGGGACGTTGATATCGGTCGCGTCCGGATCGTTCACGCCGTCGGCGATCGTCTGTACGGCCTGTGTCTCGGTAGTGTCCTGCGCACAGTCGACGTAGGTAAACGTAGCATTGACGCCCTCCTCGCCGGCGGTCGAGACGAGTCGTTTCGAGACGTACTTCGCGCAGAGCGACTTTCCGGTCCCCGTCTTTCCATAGATGAGCACGTTGCTCGGACTCTGTCCGAAGATGGCGGGATTGACCGCGTTCGCGAGATCAGCGATCTCGTCGTCACGACCGACGATCCGACCCTCTCCGGGAAGGTGGCTAATCTCGAGGAGCTCCTTGTTCGCGAATATCGGGTCCTCCCGGGTGAAGAGGTCATCCGCTGCGTCCATGGGATCGACACCGGGTTTCCGGTGAAATGCGTTCCGCTTCGACCGTCTGCTACAGAGAGCGATTGAGACACACACCGGGTTTCCGGTGAAATGGGGCAGGTGGGGGTGGTGTGGGAGAGGCCGGAGGGGGGCGAAGAGAGCAGATCCGCTGAGGAGTCTCGATTCACCGGAAACCCGGTGTCTGCCCTACGCGTCAACAACCGACGCGCACGCGCAGGGGGAGCAGAGCGACTGGATTGAAGCGCCGAGATAGTTGACACCCCAGGGGACGCTATGAGAGACTCAACGCGCCACGAACCGCCACGAACACGTCACGATCTATCGCGAGGCCGTTGCGGATCGACTGTAACTCGGGTTCCCAAAACCTGTACACACGACACGGGTCTTCGTGAGAGGGGTCCTACAAATTTGAGTGAACGGATCGTGAGCGAGAGGCCCGTCAGTCGCGACGGACCTGCCTCCGACCTCGTTTCCGATGAAACTCTCTCTACTACGAAGAGCGAAGTCTCTCTACCATCGTAACCAATGGGCTATACTCACAACTAGTTTATAATTCTTTATAGATCTTACCGGCGCAAACACTCGTGTTCCAGACGTCAGACCGAACCCCCTGCAACCACCCCCAACAAGCAACCCCATTTCACCGGAAACACGGTGTGTCACTACCACTCCTTACGGCAGTGCTCCCGCTGTCAAAGGAGCCCGACGTCTTTCCGCCTTGAGGGAGATATCGAACACGGAAGCCAAACGCCGACGTGGGCTATGAGAAGGCGTAGGCTACGAGAAGACGGGAATTACGAGAAGATGCGAGCTACGACGACGTGAGACGAAATAATAAAAAGCCACCGCCGATACGCCTCGAACGAGTCGATCGACTGGCTGCGCTACTCCTGAGCGTCGACGACCGCCATCTCGCGAGATTGACGATGTCTTTCATCGTGAAAGCGGTCTCCGTGCGCCGAGCGAGAGGTAGGACTTCGCAGTCGCGATGGCAGACGCGCCCGCGCCGGAGAATACGATCTCGATCTCGGACAGGTCCTTGCCGAAGGTCTCGACCACGTTCATTATGGCAGCCCCAGAGATGATCGCGGTCCCGCGTCGGTCGTCGTGGAACGGGGACGGCCATTTCCTCACGGGGCCGTTCCTCAATCTCAAAGCACTCGGAGGCCTTGACCTTCTCGGGATTCCATCCGTCGAACGTCGGTTCCATCGCGATAACCGCCTCACAGAACGGGTCGACCTCCTCGATGCCGAGTTCGAACCTCCTCGATGCCGAGTTCGATGTCGAAGACGTGCCCTCCAACAGACCTTGACCGCCTCGTCTCAGCGGCCGGTCGCGTCCGCGGCGGCCGACCGCTCTGACCCGTCCGCTCCGGGACCGATATCGGGATGAAGAAGCGCGAGGCCGGGGTCGATTCCAGCGAGCGTCGAGACCTCGTAGGTGATGCGGTACGAGCGAGTGACGACCAGCACGGGTACCACGAGCGCGAGGAGGCCACCGATCCCCGCGACCGTCACGAACGCGATCGCCCCTGTTCCGGCCGTCGTCCCGACCAGCGCCCCGAGTCCACCCAAGAGGGCCGCCACGAGGAGGAGCACGAGCCCGCCGACGGTGGCGACAAACGCGAGGCCGAGGACGGTCGACGCTCCCACGACGACCGACAGGCCGATCGAGACGACGAGGTGAACGAGGAGATAGATCAGGAACTCCCTCCACTCGGCGCGCAGGGCGGGGAGGAACCGCCGCCACCCCCCGATCACCCCGACCTCTTCGACGATCATCGTCGGGACGACGAACTCGTAGGTAAATCGGAGGACGAGGGCAGCCACCGCGACGACCCCCGTCCCGACGAGTCCGAGAGCCACGATCGGTCCGGTCGACAACGAGGCGAGCGCGCCGGCGATCAAGTCAATCATCGCCCACCCGGTCGGTGCGTCCGCGACGACCGCGACGGCGACTGCGAGCGCGAGGGGTGTCGCCGCGGTAACGCTCACCGCCGCGGTAAAGCCGAACAGCCCGAGCGCCTGACGGAGCCGCGAGAGGAAGGGCCCCACTACCCGGACCTCGTTGGTCTGAAGCGCGTCGTAGAACGCGAGTCGAAGCGACAGCGAGACGACCGAGACGGCGACGATCAAAAGAACAATACCGATGACGCCGAGCGCTATCAGCTCCGAATCGAGCGCTTCCGGTACCTGACCGGACACGCCGGAGCCCGAACCGAGCCCACCAGAGCCGGTCTCTCCGGGACCTGATTCACCCGGTGACGGGGGCGTGACGCTCGAATCGGAGACGGCGGGGACGGACGCGTTCGTGCTCACGCCGCCGCTGCCCATAAACAGGACGAGGAGGGCGAGCTTCGTCCAGCGAACGAGGCTGAACGGGAACAGAAACCGTCGCGTGGCACCGACGGCGTCGTCCAGAGCGTCGACCGCATGCCAACTCATGCGGGGCGATTCTCACGGGTCACATATATACCATGTTGCACCGACGGTCGGGCGGACCGCCCCGACCGCAGCCCTTTACGCCGAACGAGACGAGAGACAACTCATGAAGGTCCGCGGCGAACGGGAATGCCGGGAGTGCGGAAGGCGGTGGTCGTACTACGAGACGGGAAGCGTCGAGTGCCCGGACTGCGAGAGCCCCCGAAGCGTCGGCGTGGACGATCGCACGGCTCACACTGACGCCCCCGTCTCGCTGGATCTCAGCGACCATCGGGCTCGGTTCGGCGACGCCGATGTGACGCTGCCCCCGGAGGGCGTCGACGAACTGAAAGCGGATCTCCGCGAGTACGTCCGCAAGCGCGGGTTCATCCGCGGCGGGGAGCTGCTCCCGCTTGACGCGACCTACCTCGCAGCCAGGGAGCTACTGGAGGCGGTCGACTGTTACGACCGCCTCCGGGACCCCAGCGACGCGGACCGCGAGTATCTCCTCGACCTGCTCGCCGGCGCCGACGACGGTGTCCGACCCGCTCCCGAGCGCGTTCCCGAGCGCCTTCGCGAAGGGCGCGGCATGGCGGCGGCGCGTGCGGTAGGCGAGTACCGGAGCGATCTCCTCGCGTTTCTCGACGAACTCACCGACGAGGTCGGAGGCAACTCCGGGTTCGAGTCGCCCGCGGTTTCCGTCTCCGGCGGCGATGCCGGGTCGCGGGTCGAGCCCGCGAGAGCGGTCCTCGACCGGCTTCGCGACCGGGTGAAACGGGTCGAGGCGCTCAACGGCGACGTCCCCGTCCACGACGCCGACGCGCTCGTCGACGCGGTGGACGCCGTCGGCGAGTACGTTCGGACCGGCGAAGACGCGGCGATCGACCGAGCCCGTGCGCGCCTGTCGACCCGGGACGCCTGACGCCCGTCGGTCCGGCCGGCCCGCCGGTCCGACCGAAATCAGCCGTGATACTCGCAGGGGTAGCTTCAACTCGCCCTCCCGCGGACAAGTCACGCATGTCGCGGTTCGACGTCCACGATCACCGCCACGCGTTAAAACAGCTCAGGCACACCGGCTCGACGAAACTCTGGGAGAATCGGTGGGGCGTCCGGTGTCCGGTCTGTGAGGCCCCGTTCGACCGGCTGTTCACCACGCGCGAGCCGGGAACAACGTTTCCGGCGAATGACGGCTCTCGCTTCTGTCTCCTCCGGGACGACGACGCCCTCCACCTCTTCCGCCACTGAATCGTCGAAGCGACAGGGCTCAGTCGGTTGCGACCGGATCGACTTCGGCGTCGGGTTCGTCGATGTATCGTTCGGTCCACGTTCCCCGGGCGAACCACGCGACGCCGACCACCGCGCCGAGGACGTTGCCGAGCGCCATGCCGACCCAGACCCCCGTCGCTCCCCACCCGGCGATGAAGACCAAGTACCCTACGCTGGCAACGCGGCCGACCCAGAGTGTGAGAATCGAAATCACCATCGCCGTCTTCGTGTTGCCGGCGCCCCGGAACGCGCCCAGGATCACCTGCGAGACGCCGATGAAGGCGAACTCGACCGAGCGGATCCGGACGTACTCGACCGCGTACGAGACGGTGGCCGGCGCGTCCGGCACGTCGCCGAGGAACGCGCCGACGATCGGCTCGGTGAACGTCACCGCGACGACGGCGACGAGGAACATCACGCCCGCTCCGGTACCGGCGGCGAGCTTGACCGACCGCGCGGCGCGGTCCGCCCGGTCAGCGCCGAGGTTCTGCCCGACCATCGTGTCGATCGCACGCCCGAGCCCCATCGCGGGGAGGAAGACGAGCGAAATGAGCCGGTTCCCGAGCCCGTAGGCCGCCACCACCGGCGGCGAGAACGTGACGATCATCGCCGTGAGCGTGATCATCGCGAGCGCGCTCGTCGTCTGCTCGACGCTGGAGGGGAGCCCCAGCTGGAAGATGTCACGGATGAAGCCCAGATCCGGCGCGAGGTGACTCACCGCGACGGCCGGTCCGAGCCCGGTGGCGAACAGCAGCCAGAACCCGATGGCAGTGGCGACCCCTCGCGAGAAGATCGTCGCGATCGCGGCGCCCTCGATGCCGTACCCGGTGAATCCGGTGAGCGCGAACAGCGACGCCTCCAGCGCCACCGGGTCCAGCGCGCCGGCGACCGGCACGCCCGCGAGCCACTCGAACAGCGGGTTGTCGGCGAACCCGAAGATGAGAAACGGGTCGAGGAGGACGTTCAGGACCACGGAGAGGAGCATCACCGCCATCGGCGTCCGGGTGTCGCCGTACCCGCGCATCAACGCGGAGAAGACGAAGAAGCCGAACATCAGCGGGATGCCGACGAAGATGACCTCCATGTAGTCGGCCGCGAGGGGGATCACCGTCGCCGCCGTGTCCTGATCGCTCGGGAGGAGTTCCAAGGCCGGGCGCGTGTAAAAGTATCCGGCGATGCCGATGAACACCGACAACACGGAGACCGTGAAGATGGTCTGTCCCGCGACGAGCCCCGCCGACCGGTCGCCCTCGGCCCCGGTGTACTGCGCCACGAGGATGGCGCCCGCGGTGGTGAACCCACCGGCCACGGCGATGAGCAGGAAGATGAGCGGGAACGCGAGGCTGATCGCCCCGACCGCCTCGGCCGACAGCCGGCCCAGGTAGAGCGTGTCGACGACGTTGTAGGTTACCTGCAACAGCTGGATGACCACAATGGGCCACGCCAAGTGGAACAGCGGCCGCACCAGGCTTCCCTCGGTTATCGACGCCGCCGAAACGCGCTCGCCGCCCCCGGAGTCGGAACCGTCGTCGCCACCGTCGTCGCCATCGCTCACGTCGCCACCACCGTCGCCATCGCTCACGTCGCCACCGCTCACGTCGCCACCGCCGTCGGCGTCACCGTTCGAACCGCCGTTGCCGTCCGTTGGAGGGGCGTTTTCTCTGTCGTCGGAGGACTCGTCGCTCACTAGTTTATAAGCGAGCCGCTCGGTCAATCAGACTTCCGGTTCCGGCGGCCTACGCGCCCGAATCGTCTCCGTTTTCCGCGTCGGGAGCGCCGTTATCGGCGTCGTCATCGTGGGCGACGTCGTCTCGGGGCCCCTCACCGCGGGACCTCCCGCCCGCCGCCTCGCCCGCCGCGGACTCGCTGGCCGGGCCGCCGACGCGGGCGACGCCGGAGGTGTCGTCGAAGACGAGGTGGCGGTGCGGGTACGCCAGCTCGACGTCGGCGTCGGCGAATCGCTCGCGTATCACCGTGTTCACGTCCGACTGGACCTTCGAGAGTTTGTACGGCTTCTTCACCCAGTACCGGAGGCGAAGCAGGATGCCGTCGTCGCCGAACTCGTGAAGCCGGCAGTCCGGGCTGGCGACGTACCGCGCGACGCCGACGCGGATGTCGGGGCCGCCGTCGACGACGGCGTCGCAGTCGCGTGCCGAACGCTCGATGAGCCGCCGGGCCTGTGGAATGTCGCTCTCGTAGGTGACGAGGACGTCGATCGTCCGCCGCGTCCGCTCGTCTTCCGCCGAGAAGTTGGTCACGTCCCGTTCCCGCATCGACCCGTTCGGAACGACGAGAAAGGTGTTGTCGAGCGTGAATATCTTCGTGTACCGGATCGTGATGTCCTCGACGAAGCCGGTGGTTCCGTTCTCGAGTTGGATCATGTCGCCGATTTCGAACGGCTGGTCCGCGAGGATGAACACGCCGTTGATGAAGTTCCCGACGATCGGAGCGAGAATAATACCGATCACGGCCGAGAACACCGCTGTCCCCACGAGCAGGTCGGTGAACTGGAACCCGGCCGCCGAGACCCCGAACAGCAGCGCAATCACGATCGTTCCCACTCGGACCCCGCGGACGATCGTCTGCGCGACGCTCTGTCTCGACACCCGTCGCGCCACGGGGCGACCGATGAGCCGCACCAGGAATTTCGAAACGACCACGCCGAGGGCCACCGAGACGACGACCACCATCACTTCCGATCCGGGAAGCGCCCCCAGCCGCGAGGCGGCGTTCGTCACCGGGTCGAGGAGTTGCCCCGGCAGCGGATCGGGGAGCCCTCCTGAGGCCGGCGCCGCACCCGCGGACTGTGCCATAGCGAATCCGCCGTCGGCCACCCGAAAAAGCGTTTCTCCCCGCGGCCGAGTCCGAAGGGCCCCGACTCCCTCCGGAACGAGACTGGGTAACCACTAACTCCCCACCGGGAGAACTCGGAGTCATGTCCAAAACCCCACCAATGCAGCCGTCGTTCGACGTCACCCACGACGCCGCGCCGAGCGAAGTACTCGTCATCGGCTTCTCCTCGTTCGGTCTCGCCGGATTGACCGCCGTGGATTACCTCGTCGACGAGCTCGACCTCGAGGAGACCGGTCACGTCGGGACCGAGGGACTGCCGTCGATCACCCCCTTCGCGAAGGGTCGGCCGCGTCATCCGATCCGCCTCTACTCCGCGGACGGCGTCGACGTCACCGTTCTCGTCGTCGAGCAGTTCGTCCCGCCGGTGTTCGGGGAACCGCTTTCGGCGTCGATCCTCGACTGGACGGAGCGCGCCGAGGTCTCCGAGATCGCGGTGCTGTCCGGCGTCCCGATTCCGCACGGTCCGGACGCGCACCGGACGTTCTACGTCGCGACGGACGACTACCGCGAGGCGCGGCTGGCCGACGAGTCGATCCCGCCCATGGAGGCGGGCTTCTTGGACGGGACGAACGCCTCGCTGCTCGAGCGGGGAATGGACTCGCCGCTCGGCGTCGGCGTCCTCATCACGCCGGTTCACGCACAGGCCCCCGACGTGGAGGCCGCGGTGCGGCTGGTGGACACGGTAAACGACGTGTACGACCTCGGCGTCGACTCCGAGCCGCTGGCGTCGTTCGCGGCCGAGATCCGGAAGCACTACGAGGGCCTCGCCGAGCGGATCGAGGAGCGCGAGCCGGACGGGGCCTACGACCGCATGTACATGTGACGGGTCGGCGACTCCCGATCGACACCCCGAGTCAGAACCCGGCGAACGCGAACGACGGCGAACGCGAACGCCGGCGACCGCGACCGACGGATAGCGCCCGAGGATCCGGCTCTGAAAACGGGTGCAACTCGACTCATAGTAAAAACCTATATCCGAGCGGTGTGTCTCCCTCGATATGACCGACGATCTCCGCGACACGCTCGATCACGTCGGGGACCGATTCAATCTCGGCGAGTACGAGATCGACGCGTACCTCGCGGTGTTGGAACACGGCGAACTGACGGCGAGCGACATCGCCGACCGGACGGACATTCCGCAGCCGCGCGTGTACGACACGGTCCGTAGCCTCTCGGACCGCGGGCTCGTGGAACTACGCGAGTCGCGTCCGATGAAGATCGTCGCCGTCGACCCCGACGACGCGTTCGGCGACCTCAAGTCGTCGTTCGCCGAGATGGTCGACGAACTGGAGGCGCGGTACACGGCGCCGACCCGGGAGACCGAGGCCGTGTCGCTGGTGAAATCGCGCTCGACGATCCTCCGCTATCTGGAGGAGATCATCGCCGGCGCGGAGTACGAGCTCGCGGTCTCGCTGACGCCCGGCCTCCTCCGTCGCTTTCGGAACGAACTCGCGGCGAAGGTGGCCAACGGCGTCAGCGTCGAACTGCTCGTGACGCCGGCGTCGAAGGCGCCCGACCCGGACGAGTTCGACTACATGGAGGTCGCGACCATCGCCCGCGCGCGGCGGGGGATCACCACGCCCATCCTCGCGGTCGCCGACGGCGAGTACTCCGTGTACGCCACGCAGGACGCGCTCCGCGACGACCGCGAGCGCTACGGCGTCATCTTCAACCGCTCCGCGCTCGGCTTCCTCGTCTCCGGCTTCTTCGGCACCGTGCTGTGGACGACGGCCGAGACGCTGGCCACCGACGGAGCGGAGCGCCCGTTCCCGCGACGCTACGCGTCGATCCGGCGAGCGGTCAAGGACGTCAGGGAGTTCGGAGACCAGGAGTTCTACGCCACCGTCGAGGGGCGCGACATCGAGACGGGTGAGGCGGTCACCGTGCGCGGCCGCGTCGTCGGCCTCGCGTTCGAAGACACCGAGGAGGTCGCGTCGCTGGTGGTCGAGACCGCGTCCGGGCGCGTCGAGATCGGCGGGCGCGTCGCGGCCTTGGAGGACGTCGAGGGACAGGAGATCGTCATCGGGCGCGACGAGCCCCCGGCGCTGTAGGTCGGGCCGACCCCTTTATAAACCCAACCCGCGCAGTCGCCCCGATTTATTACTCGCGGCGCCGCTCGGTCCGTATGGAGTACACGACGCTCGGCGACACGGGCGCGACCGTCAGCGAGCTCGCGCTCGGCTGTATGAGCTTCGGGAGCGAACACGAGTGGATGCTCGACGAGGACGAGGGACGGGAGCTGGTCGAGCGCGCGATCGAGCTCGGTATCACCTTCTTCGACACCGCGAACGTCTACTCGAACGGCGAGAGCGAGGAGATCCTCGGCGACGTGCTCGGCGAGTACGACCGCGATCGGTTCGTCGTCGCGACGAAGGGCTACGGCGAGATGGACGAGTCGAACCCGAACTCGGGCGGGCTCTCGCGGAAGGCGATCGAACAGGAGCTCGCGAACAGCCTCGACCGCTTGGGGATGGACACGATAGACCTGTATCAGATCCACCGATGGGATTACGACACGCCGATCGAGGAGACGCTCGCGGCGCTCGACGACGCCGTCCGCCGCGGCGACGTGCGGTACGTCGGCGCCTCCTCGATGTGGGCCTACCAGTTCGCCGAGGCGCTGCACACGAGTGACCGCGAGGGGTACGAGCGGTTCGTCACCATGCAGAACCTCTACAACCTCGCGTACCGCGAGGAGGAGCGCGAGATGGTCCCGCTGTGCGAGACGGAGGGGATCGGCATGATCCCGTGGAGCCCGGTCGGCGCCGGCTACCTCGCGCGTCCCTACGAGCGCGACGACGCCACGCTCCGCGGCGAACACGAGACCGAGATCGGGCGCCCGTACCGCGAGGGCGGCGGCGAGGAGATCAACCGCCGCGTCCAGGAGCTGGCCGAGGAGAAGGGCGTGAAGATGGCGCAGATCGCGCTCCGGTGGGTGGCCGGCAAAGACGTCGTGGACGCTCCCATCGTCGGGACGTCGAGCGTCGAACACTTGGAGGACGCGGTCGAAGCGCTCGATATCGACCTCTCGACGTCGGACGTGGAGTGGCTCGAAGAGCCGTACGAGCCGGTCCGGATCTCCGGTCACGAGTAGTCCCCGTCGAACCGGGCCGGTTCAGTCCCCGTCGAACCGGGCCGCGACCTCGCGTTTCGACTGCTCGATGACCCGTCGCTCCGCCCGACGCATGGCCCGTTTCGCCTCGTCGGTGTAGTCGATAGACGCGGCCGGGAGCGCGCCCGCGAACGGGCCGCCGAGCACGGACCCCGGGTCGATCCGGACCGCGAAGGCGAACGCCTCCGGGAACTCCCGGAGCACCCCCGTGAACGGGAACGCGTTCTCGACGAGGTCGACCGCCTCGTCCCGATCGAACGCCGCGGTCGCCGCCGGCCAGAACGCGTCTTCCGGCCGCTCGACGATCGGCGTAACGGCGTCTCCCAGCCGCCGACCGCGCGCGACGATGGCGTCTTCGACCGCCGCGGCCGTCCGGTCGGGCACTCCGTCGGCGAGCGCGTCGCGGAATCCGTCGTGCGCGACGAGATCGTCCGCGTACGCCGCGATCGGCTCGTCGCCGGCCGCGTAGTCGAGCACGGCGTCGAACTGTCGAAGCGCGTCCTCCCGGTACGCGGCGAGTTCGGGTTCGACGACTCGTCGCTCGAGCGCGTCGGCGTTACTCCGGAGCCGGTCGACGACCGCGCCCCCGGGCCCGAGCCCCGTCCCGCGGAGGGCTCGTTCGACGCTGAACTCCTCGCGGGTCGCCGCCACGGCGTCGCCGAGGAACGTCTCGAACCCCGACCTCGCGGCCTCACGCGTCATGTGCCACCGGACGGGTCGGTCGGCGAAATCGCTTTCGACGCCCAACACGTCGCTTTCGACGCCCCGACACATTGCTTTCGACGCCCAACACGTCGCTTCTCGCGGACCGCAGGGCCACAGTCGCGGCTCGCTGAGCACACCGCGGCTTCCGACCGCACCCCTGTGTTGGCGTAACACACTTAAGAGACCGCTCTGTATCAGGAGTCAGTGGCATCCCGACAGGGCGGGCCGGGAGACACCGAGTCATCCCGTCCCGGATCGACGGAACGTCGGACCGCGTCCACGACCAGGCCGGCGGGGGCCGAACGGCGCGCAACGCGCTCGACCCCTTTTCCCTCCACGTCGGAGACGACCGACCCGCGGAGCGGTGGGTCCGTCCCCGATCGCCGGTCAGCGGTCGCGCGAACCGCCGAGGACCCGCCGATTCGCGACCCCGGGCGCTACGCGCTCACCGATCACTTCCGAGAGCGCCTCGAACAGCCGGGTCGCTACGTGTCGACGCGCACCGTGAGCGACGCGATCCGGCTCGGACAGCTCCGCTGGAACCGGACCGACGGCTGGCGGTTCGCCCTCGTCGAGGGCGGGATCCGGTTCGTCGTCGTCGTCGGCGACACGGAGACCAACTCCCCCGTCGTCGTCACCGGCTGGACCGAGGTGGCCGACCGCGAGGCGGCGCTCGACGCCCGGCGGTGGGACCCGGTCGACGTCGACACCATCACCGTGCGGGCGGCGCTCAGCGAGTCGTCCTCGACGCCGATCCCGGACCGGATTCGCCCGCGTACCGTGACTCGGCCGTTCGTCGTCGGCGACCACCGCCTGAAGACCGAGCCGGGCGATCCGTACGTCCGGTGTGCCGACTGCGGCTGCCGGTTCCGCTCGAAGGACGCGATCACCTCCCGCGGCTGTCACGGGCGGTCCGGTCGCTGACACCCGGGGCACACCCGGTCTCCCGTCCGCGGACGCTACCCCTTTCAGCGTCGCGCTCGAATCCGCCTCAATGACTGACGACGCCGGCGCCGAGACGGGCGACGACATCTCGCTCGACCGCTTTCACGAGGCGCTCGAGGCCGAGGAGCGGCCGGTCGCGACCGCCAGCGAGGTCGCTCGACGGCTCGGGACGACCCAGGCGGCCGCCCGCGACGCCCTGTCCGCGCTCGTCGACCGCGGCGACGTCGACCGGCTCGACGTCGAGAGCGACCCGATCGTCTTCTACCCGACCGACTGGGGACGACTGGCGACCCGCGAGCGCGTCGTCGCGTTCCCGAACCGCCGCGAGATCGTCGTCGACCGCCCGACGCAGTACACCCGCGCGCGGCTCTCGCAGTTCGCGTACCTCGTCGACACCACCGGGACTGAGCCCGGCACTCGCGGGTACCTCTACCGGATCCGCCAGGAGGACGTGTGGGCCGCCCCGTTCGACGAGGCCGACGCGCTGATCGCCAGCCTCCGGTCGGTGCTCCCGCGGCGGTACGAGCACCTCGAAGAGTGGGTCCGAGACCAGTGGCGCCGCGCGCACCGGTTTCGCCTCTACACTCACGACGACGACTACGTCGTCTTGGCGGCCGCCTCCGAGAGCCTGATGGGCAACGTCGCCGACCAACACCTCGACGACGACCACCTCCGGGCGCCCATCTCGGAGACGGAGGCGTGGGTGAACGAGGGCGCCGTCGCCGAGATCAAACGCGCGCTCTACGACGCGGGGTACCCGGTCGAGGACGACCGCGACCTCGACGTGGGCGACCCGGTCGACATCGACCTGACGACCGACCTCCGCCCGTACCAGGAGACGTGGGTCGAGACGTTCCTCGAACGCCGCTCCGGGGTGTACGTCGGTCCGCCTGGGTCCGGTAAGACCGTCGCCGCCATCGCGACCATCGCGGCCGTCGGCGGCGAGACGCTCATTCTCGTCCCCTCCCGCGAGCTCGCCGGCCAGTGGCGCGAGGAGCTGCTCGCGCACTCCACCGTCGACCCGGCCGACATCGGACTGTACCACGGCGGGCAGAAGGAGATCCGCCCGGTCACGATCGCGACCTACCAGATCGCCGGCATGGACCGCCACCGGAGCCTGTTCGACTCGCGGAAGTGGGGGCTGATCTGTTTCGACGAGTGTCACCACGTTACCGCCCCGGTCTACTCCCGGACCGCCGAGCTCCAGAGCAAACACCGGCTCGGCCTCTCCGCCACCCCGGTTCGCGAGACCGGCAGCGAGGAGGAGATATACACCCTGATCGGCCAGCCGATCGGCGCCGACTGGGACGAGCTGTTCGAGGCCGGGTTCGTCCAGGAGCCGGAGGTCGAGATCCGCTACGTCCCGTGGCGCGACGAGCTGGCGCAGAACGAGTACGCCAGCGCCGACGGCCGCGAGCGACGGCGACTCGCCGCCGAGAACCCCGCGAAGATCGAGGAGATCCGGTACCTGCTGGCCGCCCACCGCGACAAGAAGGCGCTCGTCTTCATCGAGTTCCTCGATCAGGGCGAGGCGATCGCGGACGCCCTCGGCGTCCCGTTTATCAGCGGCGAGACGCCGCATCACGAGCGCGCGGAGCTGTTCCGGCGGTTCCGCGAGGAGCGGGGAACCGGCTCGGACGACGACGGACTCGAGACCCTCGTCGTCTCCCGCGTCGGCGACGAGGGGATCGACCTCCCGAACGCCGAGGTCGCGATCGTCGCCAGCGGCCTCGGCGGCTCCCGTCGCCAGGGGTCCCAGCGCGCGGGGCGGACGATGCGACCCGCCGGCTCCGCGCTCGTCTACGTGCTCGCGACCCGCGGCTCCAGCGAGGAGGAGTTCGCGCAGCGCCAGATGCGACACCTCGCGCGCAAGGGCGTGCGGGTGCGGGAGACGAACGTCGCAGAGTAGTGGTCCGCGAACGGCGCGGATCGATCGGTGACGCGAACGGCGCGGATCGATCGGTGACGCGACTCGTCCGATCCCGTGAGGGGGACCGAACGAGATCACCCGATTACAGGGTGTCGGCCATGCGCTCTGCCGCCTCTTCGATACCTCCCTCGTTTTCGATGAATCGAACGGGGGCGTTCCGGTCGCGCGCGTACTGGAGCGCGGCGGACCGGTTGAGATCCTGTTCGAAGGAGATCTTGCGCTCGGTGGCCTCCCGCGTCTCGCGGTCGCTCCCCCGTCGGCGTTCCAGAATCGTCTCCGGGTCCGCCTCCACGAGGACGAACGCGGTCGGCGACACGTCGTGGAGCACTTCCACGGGGAGCCCCTGGATGTACCCGGCCGACGTCTCGACCGCCAGGTGGGTCGAGAGGAGGATATCCGCGCTCTGCGCCTCCTCGGCGACGAACTCTCCCGCACGACGCTGGAGGCGGCGCGTCTGCGTTTGCGAAAGCTCACTGAGGTCCTTCCGTTCGGTCGTGATACCGCTCGTCGCGGCCTGTTCGAGCATCACGTCTCCGAAGTTGATCAGCTTGTACTCCTCGCCGAGCCCGCGGCGAACCGCCTGACAGACGCTGGAGAGTCCGACACCGGTGACTCCCGACACCAGCGTGACCGCCATCAGAAGCTCACCTCGCTGTCGTCGTCGGCCTGCTGTGGCATCCCGCCGCGGTCGTCGTAGTACCTCCGCCCGATGAACTGTGCCCCGACGAGCGTCATCAGCGTGTCGTAGAGGTCGTCGGCCGAATCGAACTCCTCCACGTCGGACCGCTCGATGACCGTTCGGATCGTCGTGATCTCTCCGTCCGGGGGTGACAGCTCCGTGCTCCCCACCGTCTCTAACACCGTGTTCCGCGACGCCGGAAACTGGAGCGTCCGTGCGAACAGATCGCGGGTCTCTGGTAAGCGCATACGTACCATATGATACTGTGTAGTAAAGTAGCTACGTGTGTGTTCCCACCGGCGGGATCGCCGCTTCGGTCCGTTTCTCCCAATTCTCACGCGTCAGCGGGTTCGGCCTCACCGATATCACGCTTTCGGGCCCGAGGGTCGACGGAGGGCGGTCCGACTCTGTCTGGACGCGGTCTCCGACCGCAACGATCGAAGGCGGCTGCTGTCTTGAGGGATCTCTCGGCCCGTCGCGGCCACCGGAGCGGCTCTCGAACCATTGCGCTCATCGAAGCGCTTCACGGAGCGCGGCTTCCCCGCGTTCGATCGACGCGATCGGGTCGGCGGGCTCGTCGTGTTCGTAGACGAGCCACTCGACGTCCGCGCTCCGCGCGCTCGCGACGGTCGCGTCGAGGGCCACGTCGCCGTCGCCGAGGGCGACCGACTCACCGCGCTCGACGTCGACGTCGGCGGCGTGGACGTGCGTGACCCGGTCGGCGTACTCGTCGATCAGGGCGGCGGGGTCCGCGCCGCCGGCCAGCGCCCAGCCGACGTCGACCTCGAAGCCGAGCCGGTCGCTCGTCTGCGCGAGCAGCCGGTCGATCGCCGGCGCTCCGTCGACGGACGCGAACTCCTGGTCGTGATTGTGGTACGCGAGCCGGAACCCCGCGTCGCGCGCGTCGACGGCGAGGGCCTCGAGTCGGTCCGCGGCCGCGTCGACCGCGGCCTCGTCCGCGAAGTGCTCCGGGTCGAGCCACGGGACCACGAGGGTGTCGGCGCCGAGCCGGTCGTACAGCGCGACGGTCTCGTCGAACTCGGTTTCCAGCGCCTCGATGGGGACGTGCGCGGACGCGACGTCCAGATCGGTTCGATCGAGCGCGGCGAGCACGCGGTCGACCGGCTCCTCGCCGACCCGATAGGCGAACTCGATCCCGTCGAACCCGCTCGCGCCGACCCGGTCGAGGATCTCCGAGAGCGGCGCGTCGAGCGAGCGCAGCGTGTAGAGCTGGACCGCGATATCGACCATGCCCGCTCTTTCCGCGCCGTCGACCTAGCCGTTCCGACGCCGAAGCTTTCAACATCCGCTCCGTCGACTGCGCGGTATGGACACCGACGAGTCGCGGCGCGAATCGGGCGACGACCCCGGGACCCCGACGGTCGCGGAGGCGGTCGTCGACCACATGCTCGCGCGCGGGATCGACGTCGTCTTCGGGATCCCCGGGAAGCAGACGCTCCCGCTCAACCGGGCGCTCGCCGACCGCGACGCGCGGTTCGTGGTCGCGCGCCACGAGACGGCGGTCACCCACGAGGCGTGGGGGTACGCCGAGACGAGCGAGCCGGGGGCGATGGCGGCGAGCGTCGTCGTTCCGGGTCCCGGGGACATGAACGCGATGAACGGGCTGAAGAACGCCCTGAACGACTGCGTCCCGCTCCTCCACCTCGCCGTCGAGACGGAGCGGGAGGTCCGCGGCGGCGACGGCATCCACGAGACGCCGCCGGAGACGTACGACACGGTCGTCAAGGAGAACGTCCTCGTCGACTCCCCGGCGGGCGCGGTCCCGGCCGTCGCCGACGCGATCCGCGTCGCCCGCGAGCACCCGCAGGGCCCGGTCCGCGTCGGGATTCCGAAGGACGTCCTCGCGAGCCGGACGCCCCAGCCCGCGGTCGGCGAGCGCTCGCCGAGCGCGCCGCCCGCCCCGCCGTCCGAGGCCGTCGACCGCGCCGCGGACCTGCTCGCGGGGAGCGGCGCGCCGGTGATCCTCGCGGGCGGCGGCGTGCGGCGTTCCGGCGCGAGCGACGCGCTCCGGACGGCCGCGGAGGCGCTCGACGCGCCGGTCGTGACGACGTATAAGGGGAAGGGAACGCTGCCGGAGGCCCACCCGCTCTCCGCCGGCGTGCTCTGCGGCGGGTCGAGCACCGCGCTCCGCAATCTGCTCGCCGCGGCCGACGTCGGACTCGTCGTCGGCTCCGACCTCGACGCGGTCGCCACGGCTTCGTGGTCGGTCTCGATGCCGGACCGACTCGTCCACGTCACCCTCGACGGCGACGACGTCGGGTTCGGCTACGAGACCGAGCTCGGGATCGTCGCCGACGCCGACCGCTTCCTCCGGGCGGTCGCGGAGCGGCTCGGGGCGTCCGACGAGCCGAACGCCGAGGGGGCGAGGGGGCGGTCCGGCGCCGAGCGAGCCGGAGCGGTCAGAGCGTTCGACGAGGAGCGGTTCTCGGCGCTCGCGGACGACCGCGACGCCGACGACCCACTCCGCTCGGTCGAAGTCCTTCGCGAGGTCCGCGACGCGCTCCCCGAGGAAACCGTCGTGACGGCAGACGCCGGCGGCTTCCGGCTCTGGACGCTCGTCTCCGTCCCGGCGGCGGGCCCTCAATCGTACGTCAACCCCGGCTCGTGGGCGACCATGGGGACCGGCCTGCCGTCGGCGATCGGCGCGAAGCTCGCGAACCCCGACCGCGACGTGGTCGCGCTCACCGGGGACGGTGGCCTCATGATGTGTGTTCACGAGCTGCACACACTCGCCGCGGAGGGGATCGACGTGACCGTCGTCGCGCTCAACAACGACGATTACGCGATCATCAGCGAGGAGGCGTCGCGCTCGTACGGGTTCCCCGAGAGCGCCTACGGCTGGGCGGACGCGGGGTTGGACCTCGTCGCTGTCGCGTCCGGAATGGGCGTCTCGGCGGAGCGCGTGACCGACCGAGACGCGATCGGCGACGCGGTCGACGCGGCCCGGCGGCTCGAGGGCCCGGCGCTCGTCGAGGTCGTCACGGACCCGACGGAGCCACAGGCGAGCGAATGGATGACGCGAGATCGGTGACGAGACGGCCTCTCGCACCGATATCACTGTCGACAACCGGAGCGTGAACCTTAACAACATTCGTTGTGAATTTCGGATATGACTCACGCGAACGATATCGCCATCGGGATCGTCGGACTCGGCGGGATCGGTAACCACCACGCGACGAAGTTGGCCGAGCGCGGCGCGAACCTCGTCGGCGGAATGGATATCGACGCCGGCGCTCGCCGCCGGTTCCACGAGAAATTCGGCGTTCAGATCTACGAGGACGAGCTGGACCTCTACGCGCAGTGCGACGCCGTCCTGATCACCACGCCGAACCGGTTCCACGAGGAGTACGCGGTGTCGGCCCTGGAGGCCGGCCTCGACGTGCTCTTAGAGAAGCCGCTCGCGCACACGATCGACAGCGCGGAGCGCATCGCCGCCGCCGCTCGCGACGCCGAGGGGTTCTGCATGGTCGGGTTCAACAACCGGTTCGCCGAGCCGGTGCAGGTGATCAAAGGCTACCAGGACGAGGGGCGGTTCGGCGAGACGACCCACGTCGAGGCGAACTACGTCCGACGGCGCGGGGTCCCCGGTCGCGGGTCGTGGTTCACGTCGAGCCAGGTCGCCGGCGGCGGCGCGCTCATCGACATCGGCGTCCACGCCATCGACCTCGCGCTGTACTTCCTCGACCACCCGGAGGTCGTCGAGGTGTCGGGCGAGACGCGCTCGGAGTTCGGGGACCGCGACGACTACGCGTACGTCCACATGTGGGGCGTCGACGACGGGGCCAAGGGGTTCGACGTCGAGGACTCCGCCTCGGCGTTCATCCGCGACACCGACGGCAACACGGTGTCACTGGAGGTCGCGTGGGCGACGAACCGCCCCACCAACGACGAGTTCGTGATCCGGGGGACCGAGGCCGGTGCGACGTTCGACCGCGGCAGCAACGAGCTCACGATCCACGAGGCGAAGTCCTTCGACGGCGACCAGCACCACTTCGCCGACACCGAGGTGAAGACCCGCGAGGGCGACAGCCACGACGCCGAGCAGGGAGCCTTCCTCGAAGCGGTCGCGGCGGGCGAGGCGCCCGCGATCAACACGGTCGAGGAGGCGCTCTCCGTCCAGCGCGTCATCGACGCGATCTACCGGTCCTCGGAGCGCGGCGAGGCCGTCCGGCTGGACTGACGGGAACGCCGACCGCACCCCCGACCCGGCTCGAGTTCCGTCCGCTCACACTCGATCAGGCTCGGTTTCCGTCAGCGCATCCCCGTATCCGAACCTATTCGGTCCTGGGGGTCCTCCGCTGAACCAATCCGTGACACGCGACGCCGGCCCGACGCCGCCCTCCGAACGCATCGTCAGCCTCGACGCGCTCAGGGGGTTCGCCCTCCTCGGAATCTTAGTCATCAACGTCTGGGTGTTCGCCATGCCGGAGACGACGCTTTTGAACCCAACCGTCTACGCCGATTCGACCGTCTACGGCGACTTCAGCGGCGCGAACTACTGGGCGTGGTTCGCCGGCCACGTGTTCGCGCAGGCGAAGCTGATCACGCTGTTCTCGGCGCTGTTCGGCGCCGGGGTCCTCCTGTTCGTCGAGAGCAAGGAGGAGAAGGGCCAGCCCGCCGTTCGGCTCCACTACCGGCGGACCGCGGTCCTCATCGCGATCGGCCTCATGCACGCGTACCTGCTGTGGTACGGCGACATCCTGGTCGCGTACGGGTTCACGGGGCTGTTCCTGATCACCCTCCGCGACACGGAGGCGAAACAGCTCGCAGCGCTCGGCGGCCTCTTCCTCCTGTTCGTCCCGGCGATGGAGCTGTTCGCCGCGGTCAGTATCGGGGGCGACGCGATCGCGGCACAGTGGGCGCCGAGCGAGGCCGCGCTGCGCCAGGAGGTCGCGACGTACCGGAGTGGCTGGCTGGAGCAGATGGACCACCGCGTCCCCTCGTCGTTCCAGCGACAGACGACCGGCTTCATCGGCTCCAGCTTCTGGCGCGTCGGCGGCGTGATGCTCCTCGGGATGGCCCTGTACCGCTGGGGCGTCTTGACCGGTGAGCGCTCGGCGGCGTTTTATAAACGACTCGTCGCGGGCGGGGTCGTCGGCGTCGCGGTCGTCGCCGCCGGCGTCGCCTACATCGAGGCCAACGACTGGAGCGCGGGCGCGGCGCTGTACTGGCGGCAGTTCAACTACTGGGGGAGCCTCCTCGTGGCCGGCGGCTACCTCGGGTTGGTCATGCTGTACGCGAAGCGGCGGCCGAACGGCCCGGTCACGAGGACCTTCGCCGCGGTCGGTCGGACCGCCTTCACGAACTACCTGCTCCAGACCGTGCTCGCGACCTCGATCTTCTACGGGCACGGCCTCGGTCTGTTCGGCTCCGTGAACCGCGTCGAACAGTACGGGATCGTCCTCGCGATCTGGGTCGTGCAGGTGGCCCTGTCCGTGGCGTGGCTCAAGTACTACCGATACGGCCCCGTCGAGTGGGTCTGGCGGACGCTCACGTACGGGGAGCGACAGCCGCTGAAGAATCCGGACTAATCGGACTACGGGGGTCGTCTCTTTGTCGGTTTACTCGGCGTCCGTTTATATACCGTTGCCGTCGCTGTCACCACGAACACCTCCAAAGTCCCAGCCACGCTCGGTTATGCAGTGACTCATATAAATCGCTGATCAACACGAACACCTCCAAAGCCCCAGCCACGCTCGGCTCCCACAGCTCGCTGCGCTCCTCGCTCAGTCGCTTGCGCTCCTTCGCTTCGGTGCTTGCGTCGCTGGGGTTCGCCGAGCGCGGCTGCCCCTTTGAGTCCCGCCCCGCACCACCGGAAGACGGTCACGCGGTTTCACCGCGTGAGCAAGCGAGACCTCCGGTCTCGCCCTGCTCCTGCTCGCTTCGCTGCGCGGGCTGCGACTTCCGTGCTCCCGCTCGCGTTGTCGCCGGGGGCTGTGCCGCCGGCTGCAAGAGGGACCTCCGGTCCCTCCCTACTCGCGGGACCGCAACCGCACCTCACGCCTCCCCAGCCTCGTCGGACCGGCGCGGCTGCGCCGGTCCGACTCCCTCGTGCGGTCTGCTCGCGCCCTGAAGGGCGCTCGCAGGCGCGCGTCACCGCACGTCTTCTTAAATACTCTTCTCGATCTCCTCGTCTACTTCCCGTCGCCGACCCGGTTCCGGAGCGTGCCGACCCCCTCGTAGGTGATCTCGACTTCTTCGCCGGGCTCGACGAGACCCGGGTTCGCCGGGCTGCCGAAGGCGACGCAGTCGCCGGGCTCGAAGGTGAACCGCTCTGAGAGGTACGAGACGATCTCGTGTGGGCCGAACAGCATCAGTTCCGTGTTGGCGTCCTGCCGCTGCTCGCCGCCGACCGTGGTGGCGATGTCGAGGTTCGTCGGGTCGACGTCGGTCTCGATCCACGGGCCGAGCGGTGCGGAGCCGTCGAACGCCTTCCGCGCGGTCCGACCCTGCTGGTCGAGCGCGTCGACGTCGTTCAGGATCGTGTAGCCGCGGACGACGTCGGGGACGTCCTCGGGGGCGAGGTCCCGACAGCGCTCGTCGATGACCGCGACCAGCTCGCCGGCGTAGGTCAGCTCGTCGGTCCACTCGGGGTACGGGATCGACTGGCCGTGCGCCAGCAGGCTCGCCGGCGGCTTGATGAAGAAGTCGGGCTCCTCCGGGCGCTCGTACGCCATCTGGTCGAGCGTCTCGGCGTAGTTCCGCCCGACGCAGTAGAGCGCGCTCGGGTCGCACGGCGGGAGGAGCCGCCCGTCGCGGCCGACCTCGTAGCGACCGTCGTCGGCGACGATCGCTCCGTCCTCGTAGCGTCCCGAAACGGGTCCGTCCGGCGTGAGCAGGCGTGCGAGTCGCATGGCGGCACGTCCGCGCGGGGCGCCGAAAAGGCGTCGGTCGGCGCCGCCGCCCCGCGCGGCTCACTCCGCGTCGCGCTCGGGCGGCTCCGTCGCGTCGCCGGCGCGTTCGTCTCCGGTCCCGATCACGACGCCGGACCGGATCTCCAGCGCCGTCTCGAACTCCTCGCGGCTCGTCTGGCCGGATCCCGCGCGCTCGACCGCCGCCTCGTGGGCCCGCGCGACGGCGTCGCGCTCGCGGTCCGAGAGGCCCAGCCGCTCCCCGACGCTCGCCCAGTGATCGGGCTCGACGAGGAACGTCTCCCGGTCCGACTCGACGGCGATACGTTCGTACCGCCGCCGGTAGTCGCCGATCCGCGGGCCAAGATCCGCCTGCACGCGGGCGAGGAGCGCGGGGAGCCGCTCGGCGGGGACGCTGGCGAGTGCCGCCGTCTTCATCAGCGCGGTTCCGTCGATCGGGTAGTCGCCGCCCGGCGACGTCGACTCCGCCTTCGGCGGCTCCTCGTTCCCGACCATCAGCCCCCGGCCCGCATCGCCTTCTGCCGGTACTGCGGGAGGAGCTCGTCGAGCGCCTCCGCGTCGCCCGCGAACTCCGCGGTCACCTCGGTGAGCGTGATCGCGGCCGCGGCGGTCACCGTCTCGGTGCTGAGCGCGACGCGCCACCCGTCGCCCTCCACGCGGGTCGCCTCGGCGGGGTCGTCCGTGCCCACGAGTTCCCCGCCGAGATTGACGAGGTAGTGCGCCGCGAGTCGCCGCGAGATGCCCCGGTACGCGACTGTCTCCCGCTCCCACCCCTCCTCGGCGTGCGGACGGGAGGCCCCGTCGTCGCCGGACGTGTCGTCGCCGGACGTGTCGTCGCCGGACGTGTCGTCGTCGCTCGCGTCGCGGCCCGACCGATCGGGGGCGTCGTCGTCGCCGGTCATGCGCCGCCCGCGACCGGCGGGAACACCGAGAGTCGGTCGCCGTCCTCCAGCGCCGTCTCTAGTCCGTCCAGGTGGAGCACCTCGCGACCGTTCTTCAGCACGTTGATCTGCGGCGCGAGGTCGCCGTCGACGACCAGTCGCCCGGCCATCCCGTCGTACTCGGCCTCCAGCTCCCGCAACACGTCGCCGACGCTCGACCCGTCGGCGAACTCCGCCTCGACGGTCTTCCCGCCGGCGGCCTCGCGAAACGTCGCGAAGAACCGCAGTTCCAGTTCCATGTCAACAGGGTCGGTCCGTACGGTTATAAATCGGTCCCGCGTCGCGAAACGGGTGACGGCCGTAACATGCTATGGTATATCATAGCACTTAGCTGTGGTCCCCTCGACCGTTCCGTCGGAAATGTCCGAAGAGACGTATGACTACGCGGTCGTCGGGGCGGGATCGGCGGGCTGCGTGGTCGCGCGCCGACTGGTTGAGCAGGGAGCCGACGTCGTCCTCCTCGAAGCGGGAGCATCCGACGAGGAGGACCGAGAGAAGATCTACACACCCGTCCGGTTTCCGGAACTCTTCAGAACCGAGGCCGACTGGGAGTACTACACCGTACCGCAGCCGGAGCTGAGCGACCGGGAACTGTACCAGCCCCGCGGAAAGACGCTCGGCGGGTCGAGTTCCCTGAACGCGATGATATACAACCGCGGGGTCCCGTGGGACTACGACAACTGGGCGTCGATGGGGAACGAGGGATGGGACTCCGACGAGATGCTCGACGTGTTCAAGCGGAGCGAGGACTTCGTCGGGACGGGCGACGAGGAGTTCCACGGCCGGGGCGGTCCCCTGACCGTGGCAGACCTCTCAGACCCTCATCCGACCTCCGAGGCGTTCGTCGAGGCCGCGGTCGAGTGCGGCATCGAACGGAACGCCGACATTAACGGGCGGACCCAGACCGGCGCCGGCCTGTACCACGTGACCCAGCGCGACGGGGAACGCTGCAGCAGCGCGGCGGCGTTCATCAAACCGATGCTGGACCACGAGGGGCTGACGGTCGAGACTCGCGCGCACGTCACCGATATCCGGTTCGACGACGCGAACCGCGCCGAGGGGGTCGACTACCGGAGGGGCGGCGAGACCCACCGGATCGACGTCGAGGAAGAGGTAGTGCTCAGCGCGGGGGCCTACGACACCCCGCAGTTACTGATGTGCTCCGGCGTCGGGCCGGCGGACCACCTGCGCGACCACGGCATCGACGTGGTCGCAGACCGACCGGGCGTCGGCCGAAACCTCCAGGACCACTTGTTCAGCTTCGTGGTGTACGAGCGGACGGACGACGAACCGCCGGCGCCGACGTCGAACGTCGGGGAAGGTGCCGGCTACACCTACGTCGACGACGACCAACCGGCGCCGGACCTCCAGTTCCACTTCTGTCCCACGTACTACATGAACCACGGCTTCGACAACCCGGAGGGCCTCGGGTTCTCGATCGGCGCGACGCAGGTACGCCCCGAGAGCCGGGGACGGGTGGAGCTCGCCTCGGCCGACCCGACCGACGACCACGTCATCGATCCGCGGTACCTCTCGGCCGAGCCGGACCTCGAGGTCCTCCGCGAGGGGATCAAACGAGCCCGGGAGATCGCCCGGTCCAGCGCCCTCGACTCGGTCCGCGGCGAGGAGGTCTGGCCGGGCGAGGACGTCGAGACCGACGCGGAGATCGAAGAACACGTGCGTGAGACCGCCCACACGGTGTACCACCCGGCCGGGACGTGCCGGATGGGCGACGGCGAGTCCGCGGTCGTCGACGACCGGCTCCGCGTGCACGGCGTCGAGGGACTCCGGATTGCCGACGCATCGGTGATGCCGACGATTCCGAGCGGGAACACCAACGCGCCGGTGATCGCCGTCGGCGAGCGGGCGGCGTCGCTCATCGGGGCCTGATCGACCGCCCCGACCCACAGCCTGCAAGGAGGCTTACAGGTCCGAGAGCCGGATCCCGTCCTCGACGAGCCGGAAGTTGCGCTCGCGGTCCAGCTCGTCGCCGAGCCACTCGTGTTCGTACAGCTGTCCGATCAGCTCCACGTAGAGGTTCCGCCACGCGATCGCGTAGATCGGCGACTGCCCCCACGCGCGCAGCTCCGGGACGAACTCGTGGTACGTGCTCGCCTGTGCCTCCATCCGCTCGATCGCGTCGACGACGACCTCGGCCGCCTCCGCGGGCTCGGCCCCCGTAATCTCCTCGTTGATCCGCGACTGGATCCCGGCGATGGCGCGCCGCATGTCCTGCGCCGCGGTGCCGTCTTCCTCGGGCAGCGACTCGACGACCCCTCGCGGCACGCCGAGTTCTATCTCTGGCATGCCGAAGGCTCCGGCGGCGACGCTCAAAAAACCCGCTCACCGGCCGGACCGCACGGCGGGGGCGTCGACGAGCCACCGGCCCGTGAGGGTCCCGACCCGCTCCCGCATGACCGCCGGATCGGTCGACACCGACTCGTCCCCCCGCTGCGGGCCGTACGCGCCGAACCCGGCGTGGTTGACCCCGTCGAGCTCGACTACGTGAGCGTCCCCGGGCAGGTTCGACCGGCTCTCGCGCTCGCGGTCCGCGTCGATCACCCCGTCTGCGGCTCCGAGCACCGAGAGGACCCGCAGGCCGCTCTCGGAGACGTCACTGTCGCAGTAGGAGGCGTGGAGGACGAGCCCGTCGAGCTCGTCGGCGTGGGCGGCCGCGTACCGACAGGCCATCGCGCCGCCGAGCGAGTGGCCGCCGACGTACCACGAGTCGACCTCCGGGAACGCCGCCCTCGCGTGGTCGGCCCGGTCCGGTCCCAGCACCGCGAGATTCAGGGGCACGTCGACGATCACGACGGCGACGTCTCGCCCCGCGACCGCCGCGGCGGCGGTCGGGACGTAACTCTCAGGGTTCACGCGCGCACCGGGATAGTAGATCAGCCCGCGCGTCTCCGCGGTCACCGACCCGCTCCGAACCACCGTCAGCCCGTCGACCCGCTCGACCGTAACGGCCGGCGAGGACTCGACCGCGTCCACCGCCGCCTCGTCCGGGCCCGCACCGACCGCGAAGTAGAGTCCCACGCCGGTCGCGACCACCGCTACCGCCAGCGCGAGTACCGCGACGGCGATGCCGAGGGTGCGGCGGGATGGGAGCCGACCCGGGTCGTCGCCCTCGTCGCTCACGGCGTCGGGGCGGCCTTCTGGAGGGCCGTCTCGGCGATGTTGCCGCCGTAGTCGGCCGACCGGAGCACGGAGTCGACGACGAGCCCGAGCAGCTGCGCGCGCGCCGGGTCGAGGTCGCGGAGGAGCTCGTCGATCGCGCGGACCCGCTCGTCGATCGCCCTGACGCCGGTCCGGGCCTCGTTCGCCAGCCGCGTCGCCTCGTCGCTGTCGTCGGCGAACAGCGCGTCCATCGCGGTGTCGATCACCTCGACGGCGTCGGCGTGGAGGTCGTTGACGGCCTCGACGACCGCGTCGGGCAGCGGTTCCTCGATGCTGAGCGTCAGGTGGCCGATCTTCGTCGCGTGGTCGCCGATCCGCTCCAGCTGGCGGGCGCTGGAGTGGTAGTCGAAGCACTCCTCGCGCGGGAGCCCGAGCTCCTCGGCCGCCTTCGGCGTGCGAAGCGTCGCGCGGAAGATCCGGGAGACGACGAGCCACAGCCGGTCGAGGTCGTCGTCGCGACCGATCACGTCGCGCGCGAGGCCGTGGTCGCGCTCGGAGAGCGCGGCGATCGCGTCCTCCAGCATCGACAGCGAGATCAGTCGCATCCGGGTGACGGCGTTGTGGATCGACAGCTCGGAGGAGTCGAGCAGGTCCTGGATGACGACCCGGTCGCGGGTCTCCTCTAACACCTCGAGCCCGACGAGGCTCTGGACGGCCTCGCGGATCGTGGAGCGCTGGCCCGTGGTGATCTCGGCGCCCTCCAGCTCGATCACGTCGAACCCGCTGACGTACATCGTCGTCACCGCGCGGGTGAGCGCCTGGCCCGAGAGGTCGGTGACGTCGAGCGTCCCGCGCGTGCGCTCCTCCTCCGACCGCGGCGTGAGGAACAGCGAGTCGCCGTCGGGGAAGAACTCGATCTCGGTGCCGGCCTCCACGCCGTTGTCGGTCGCCCACGTCTTCGGGATCGAGACCGTGTACGTCGAGCCGCCGGTGACCTGCACCTTCCTCGTTTCCATGCATCAGGATCGCACACGATCTCCCTTAAATTTATTGAAAATATATACTCGTCTTCTCACCGGCACAAACGCCACCAGACGGTGTTTCTCCGAACTACTCACCGGCGTCGGTCACACTGTGGACCGGAATCGAGCGATATCGTTGTTGATTATATATCTCTATATATCAGACGCGGCGCGTAGGCCGTCGGCGTTCGAGGGCGAACCCCGGGATTGAGGCTCCTGGGGGTGGATCGGTAAGTCATGCCAGTCGCGACCGTCGGTGATACGGCGTCCCACGAGGTACAGGTCACGGACGAGGCGATCGACGCGTTCGCCGAGCTCTCCGGCGACGAGAACCCGATCCACCTCGACGACGCGTACGCCGCGGAGACGCTGTTCGGCGGGCGCGTGGCGCACGGGATGCTGTCGGCCGCGGCGGTCTCCGGGGCGCTCGCGTCGCTCCCGGGCGACATCGTCTACCTCGAACAGGAGCTGTCGTTCACCGCGCCCGTCCGGCCGGGCGAGACGGTCAGGGCCACCGTCGAGGTCATCGAGGACCTCGGCGAGGACCGGCTCCGGGTGCGGACGGCAGCGTTCGTCGACGCCCGCGACGAGCGCGTCCTCGACGGCGAGGCGACGATCCTCTCGCTGGCGCACGAGGAGTAGGGGACGATCGCGGACGCCGCGTCGCCCCGCACGACACCCTTTCGATAGCTCGGTCGACGCCGGAGACACCCCCGCCCCGACCGACCCGGGAGACACCCCCGCTCGGACCCCGGCGGCGCGGCCGGGTTTGGGGGCCGGATCCCCGTGCCGTGCCGTCGCACGGTGGCGAAAGTTGAGAAGAGTTAAATCGGATGCGGCGTTAGCCAAAGTTGCGCTCGGTTGGTGTAGTCCGGCCAATCATGTTGGCCTTTCGGCGGATTCGGCGCGACGGTGCGCCGGTTCGGAAGTCAGCCGACGACCAGGGTTCAAATCCCTGACCGAGCACTTCTCGCGAACCCGTTCGGCGAGCGGCGATACCGTCTCCCTGAGAACCCGGTGTCGAAGGGGAAGAGTCACCACGCCCGGCGTCGTCGCTCCGGTATGAGCGATCAGTCCGACGGCGACGACGCGAGGCCCGACGGCGGCGATCACCGTCGCTTCGAGACCCGGGCGATCCACGCGGGACAGGAGCCGGACCCGGAGACCGGCGCGCTGATGACGCCGATCCACGCGAACTCCACGTACAAACAGGACGCCCCGGGCGACCACCGCGGCTACGAGTACAGCCGGACCGGAAACCCGACCCGGACCGACCTGGAGGCGAACCTCGCGTCGCTGGAGTCAGGGAGCCACGCGCGCTGCTTCTCCTCGGGGATGGGCGCGATCAACACCGTCCTGAACCTGCTGTCGGCGGGCGACCACGTCGTCGCCGGCGACGACGTGTACGGCGGCACCCACCGCATCCTCACGCAGGTGTACGACAAGTACGACGTCGACACCAGCTTCGTCGACACGACCGACCTCGACGCGGTCCGGGACGCCATTCGCGAGGAGACGGAGTTGGTGTGGGTCGAGACGCCGACGAACCCCCTGATGAACGTCAACGACATCGGCGCGCTCGCCGAGCTCGCGCACGCCAACGACGCGCTCTGCGCGGTCGACAACACGTTCGCGACGCCCTACCTCCAGCGTCCGCTCGAACACGGCGCCGACATCGTCTCCCAGTCGCTGACGAAGTACCTCGGGGGGCACTCCGACACGATCGGCGGCGCGCTGATCGTCGACGACGCCGACCTCGACGAGCGGCTCGGCTTCTACCAGAACTCGGTGGGCGCGACGCCGGGGCCGTTCGACTCGTTCCTCGTGCTCCGCGGGACGAAGACGCTCCCGGTGCGGATGGACCGGCACTGCGAGAACGCGATGGCGCTGGCCGAGTGGCTGGAAGACCACGACGACGTCGAGCGCGTCTACTATCCCGGGCTGGAGAGCCACCCGGACCACGAGCTCGCGGCCGAGCAGATGGACGCGTTCGGCGGGATGCTCTCCTTCGAGTTCGACGGGAGCCTCGACCAGGCGTCGACCGTCGTGAGCGAGACCGAGGTGTTCACGCTCGCGGAGTCGCTCGGCGGCGTCGAGAGTCTCATCGAGCAGCCGGCCGCGATGACCCACGCCGCCATCCCGCGCGAGGAGCGCCTGGCGGCCGGGCTCACGGACGGCCTCATCCGCGTCTCGGTGGGGATCGAACACGTCGACGACATGAAAGCCGACCTGCAGGCCGCGTTCGACGCGGCGCTGGAGTAGCGGGACGCGGATCGCGGAGTCACCGGACGCGGATCGCCGACTCCGCCACCTCCCGAAGCCGGCACCCTTCGCCGCACGGGCACCCTTTATAAGAGTCGCGCCGAGTGGCGTCGCCATGAGCGATCCAGACGTACTCGTGTTGCGACAGACGATCCACGGCTCGGGAGCGGCGGACCTCGTCGCGTCGCTCCGCGAGCGGCTCCCGGACCGCGAGATCGCGCTGGCGCGGACGCCGGACGAGGAGCGCGAGCGTATCGCGAACGCCCGCGTCGCGGTCGGACTCGACATCGACGAGGAACTGCTGGCCGCCGCCGAGCAGCTGGAGCTCTTCGCCTGCGTGTTCGCCGGGACCGGCCACCTGCCGCGCGACGCCCTCGCCGACCGCGGCGTCGCCGTGACGAACGCCTCGGGGGTCCACGGACCGAACATCGCCGAGTACGTCGTCGGGTCGATGATCACCCACGCCCGCCAGTGGCCGCGCGCGCACCGGCAGAAGGCCGAACGCGAGTGGCGCACCTACGAGACGACCGAGGTGTACGGCTCGACCGTCGCCGTCGTCGGGCTCGGCGCCATCGGGCGGACGGTCCTCGAGCGGCTGGAGTCGTTCGACGTCGACGCGGTCGGCGTCCGGTACTCGCCCGAGAAGGGCGGGCCGGCCGACGCGGTGTACGGCTTCGACGAGTTCCACGAGGCGATCGCCGACGCGGAGTACGTGGTGCTCGCGTGCCCGCTCACGGAGACGACGCGGGGGATGGTCGACGCGGAGGCGCTCAAGACGATGCGCTCCGACGCCGTGCTGATAAACATCGCGCGCGGCCCGATCGTCGACACCGACGCGCTCGTCTCCTCGCTCCGGAACAGCCGGATCCGCGGGGCCGCGCTCGACGTGACCGACCCCGAACCGCTCCCCGAGGACCACCCGCTGTGGGGGCTCGGGAACGTCACCATCACCCCGCACAACGCGGGCCACACGCCGCACTACTACGACCGCGTCGCCGACATCCTCGCCGACAACCTCGACCGGCTCGACGACCGCGAGGAACTGGAGAACAGAGTGATCTGAGCGGGCCGTTGGGCGATTTATAAGCAGAGAGCGACCGTCCCGCGTCCTACTCGTCGACCGTGACCTGCTCGATCTCGACCGTATCGCGGGGCTCGTCGCGCCGGTCGGTCGGCACGGAACCGATCTCCTCGACGGCGTCCATCCCGTCGATGACCTGCCCGAAGACGGCGTGCTTGCCGTCGAGGTGCGGCGTCGCGTCCAGCGTGATGAAGAACTGGGAGCCGTTCGTGTTCGGGCCGGAGTTCGCCATGGAGAGGATGCCGGGGCCGTCGTGGGTGAGGTCGTCGTGGAACTCGTCGTCGAACTGGTAGCCGGGACCGCCGCGTCCGTTCTCCTGCGGGTCGCCGCCCTGGATCATGAACCCCTCGATGACCCGGTGGAAGACGTTCCCCTCGTACAGCGAGTCGCCGCGGACCTCGCCGGTCTCCGGGTCTTCCCACGTGTTCGTGTCGCGCGCGGGGTCTGCGTCAGCGGCGGGGTCGTGAAGCGCCAGCCCGAGGAAGTTCTCGACCGTCTTCGGGGCGCGGTCGGCGAACAGCTCGACGACGACGTCGCCGTGGTTCGTGTGGAGCGTCACCTGCGGATTGTCGGGGTTGGAAACATCTCGTGCCATATCCCCATTGACGGACGCGGGTCGGAAAACCCTACCCATCCGCCGTGCCGAGCGAGCCGGACCCGCGGCGCCCGTCAGCGGTCGCGTGTCTCCACGTCGGAGCGGATCGTCGGACGCGAACACCGCGCTTATAAGCGGACGCCGCCGACGCGTCGACATGAGTTCGACCTCCGTCCTCACCGTCGCCGCGCTCCTCGTCGGGGTGACGGTCGGGGCGCTGTTCGCGTTCCTCCGCGTCCCGATCCCCGCCCCGCCGGAGCTGCCCGGGGTGATGGCGATCGTCGGGATTTACCTCGGGTTCAAGCTCGTCGCCCACGCCGGCGTCGGCTTCGACCTGCTCGACGCGCTCGGGCTGTAGCGGTCACCGCCGCCCCGCCCCGCGTGCCGCTCGACGGCCGGTATCGTTTTGCACTCGGCGCGAGCAGTACGGCGCATGTACCACGATATCCTCCTGCCCGTCGCGCCCGGGGGCGAGGTGAACCAGGCGATTCCCCACGCGGCCAGTCTCGCCGAGCGGTACGGCGCCACCGTCCACGTCGTGAGCGCGGTCGACACGCTGGCCCGGACGCTCCGCGGCCCGCAGGCCGGCGCGTTCGCCGAGCGCGTCGAGTCCGCGGCCCGGGAGCGCGTCGGGACGGTGACCGCGGAACTCGAGGCCGCGGGGGTCGTCGCCGTCGGCACCGTTCGTCAGGGCGAACCCATCGACGTCATCGAAGACGCCATCGCCGACACCGACGCCGACATCGTCGTGATGCCGAGTCACACCCGCACCGGTCTCCGCCGGGTGTTCCTCGGCAGCGTCACCGAGAAGGTGGTCCGCGTCTCGCCCGTCCCCGTCGTCATCGTGCCGATGGCCGACGACGAGGCCGACGAGGCGGACCGCGACGACGGCGCGGCCGTCAGCGACGAGGGCGAGCGCGACGAGTCGACCGTCGACGGGACGTGACTGCGACCCGCGCGTTCCGGGTCGCGTACGACGGCCGCGAGTACGCCGGCTTCCAGCGGCAGCCCCACGCGACCACCGTGGAGGGGACTCTCCTCCGGGCGCTCGCCGAACACGGCGTCCTGGACCGCGGGAACGGGCCGACGCACGCGACGCCGCCCGGCTACGCGGCGGCGGGCCGGACCGATGCCGGGGTCTCCGCTGTCGCCCAGACGGTCGCGTTCGAGGCGCCGCCGTGGCTCACGCCGCGGGCGTTCAGCGGCCACCTCCCCGGTTCGGTTCGCGTCTGGGCGGCCGCGGACGTGCCCGAGGGGTTCCACGCGACCCACGACGCGACCCGGCGGACGTACCGGTACCACCTCTACGCCCCCGAGGCGGAGGGCGAATCGGCGGATCCCACCCACGCCGTAGCCGACGACCGCGTCCGCGACGCACTTGAGCGGCTCTCGGGCCGGCACGACTTCCACAACCTGACGAGCGACCGGGCGGGAACCGTCCGAGACCTGACCGCGACGGCGACGCGGGAGGGCGACGTCCTCGTGATCGAGGTCGCCGCCGACGGCTTTCCCCGGGCGCTCGTCCGGCGGCTCGTCGCCGCGGTCCGAGCGGTCGGCCGGAGGCAGGCCGAGCCGTCCCGGATCGACCGGCTGCTCGACGCCGAGCCGGTGCCTGGTGAACTCGGCGTCGGCCCCGCACCTCCCGAACCGCTGGTGCTGTGGGACGTCGCGTACGAAGGGGTCTCGTTCGAGGTCGATCGGGAGGCCGCCGAGAGCGCTCGCGTCGCCTTCGGGGAGCGCTATCGGACGGCCCGACACGTCGCCGCCGCGACGGGGGCGATCCGCGACCGGGTCGCGACGGGGGAGCGCGGCGGCGACGACGCCTAGCTGGCCGCGTCGGGGGGAGTCTCCATCCCGTCGATGCGCAACAGGAGGGTGTTGCCGTCGATGTTGGTGGCGTCGACGACGCCAGAGAGCCGGAGCCCCGCCGCGGGGGTCGGCCCCACGGTAACGCGGTCGCCGGCCTCGAAGGGGCCGACCGGTCCGCGGATCACGAGCTCCGCGCGGCAGAGCTCGGGGTTGGCAACGGATGACAGGTCGATCTCCTCGACGTTCACCCCCTCTACGGGGTCGCCGTCGACCGTGACCGGCGTGGTCTCCGCGTCGTCCATCCGTTCGACGCCGAGGACGTCGTAGGCGCCGTCGGTGGGGACGTATCCGCCGTCGGGACCGGGGACGCCCTCGACCAGCTGGAGGTCGCGGAGGCTCTGCATCCGGTTCCGGACCGTGCCGGCCTTCCGGTTTATCGACTCGGCTATCTCGCTGCCCGACACCGGCCGATCGGCGTTCTCCGCGAGGTTGACGAGCGCGGTAAGGATGCGTTTCTGGCTCGACGTGAGCTGTATCGCTGACATGCGTGAAGACAGCGATTGGATATGAATAAACGTTGGGTTCTACGTGCCTTATATTATTGATACAGTTGTTCTACGCGGTTTGAGTTGTAATCATTCGTGTAATACTGCCCAAAACACCACGAATATAGTTTATTACTCTGCGTGTAGGACTTGTATTGGCTATATATGGGATTTCATCCGAATATATGTGTTTTTCTAGCCGTAGTGGCCACATTTAGCTGTAGAGTGCGTAAGAATCTGGCTAATACCTTATACACTTGGCACCGTGAGTATTTATCCGTCCGTGCAGAATCGGCGGGTGACAATGGACCGTTTACGCGGTGGTCGAACGCGACCGTCTCCCCGCCGAACCGGAGTGACGCTTCCGCCTCGCGCGGTGGCGTGGCGGAGCGACGACACGACCGAGCGGGGGGAGACTCGATGAGTGAGCGCGGATCGCCGGCGTTCGACGGCGACTCGCTGGACCGGCCCACGGCGAGCGCGAGCCGGTCGGACCCCGGCGACGAGGCGGGGAACGCGGACCGAGTGGACGACGACACGGTCGGCGACGACGCGGTCGCCGCCGCCGACCTCGACCTGCGCGACCCCGGTGACGAACGCGAGCGCGTCCGGTCGTTCCTCGCGTCGTCGGTCGCCGCCGCCGGCGCCGACGGGGTCGTCGTCAACATGAGCGGCGGGCTCGACTCCACCGTGACGGCGGCGCTCGCCGTCGAAGCGCTCGGCGCCGACCGGGTGTACGGCCTCATCCTCCCGTGCAACAAGGTGGGCGCGCCCCACGCCCGCGACGCGGAGGCGCTCGCCGACGCCCTCGGGATCGACCACGACACGGTGCACCTCCACTCGCTGTTCGCGCAGCTCGGCGCGGTCGCGCCGGACCGCTTCGACCTCCACGACGAGCCGGTCCTCTCCGGCAACGCGGTCGCGCGGCTCCGGATGACCCTCGCATATCTCGCGGCCAACGCGACGAACCGGCTCGTCTGCGGCACGGCCAATCGGAGCGAGCTGCTCCTCGGCTACTTCACGAAGCACGGCGACGGCGGCGCGGACTTGCACCCGATCGGACACCTGTACAAGACGGAGGTCCGCGCGCTCGCGGCGGAGCTCGACGTTCCCGAGTTCGTCGTCGAGAAGCCGCCGACCGCGGGGTTCCTGCCGGGACAGCGTGACGCGGACGACCTGGGGGCGTCATACGAGGTCATCGACCGCGTGCTCCGGCTGGGCGTCGACCGCGGACTCGACGCCGAGACGATCACGGACCGCCTGTCCGGCGACGGGGGTTCGGGGGACGAGGAGGGCTCGGACTCGGCGGGCGAGCGCGTCGACGTCGACGGGCAAACCGTCGCCGATCTGCTCGCGCGGCATCGGACCACGGCTCACAAGCGCGCGACCCCGCGCGTTCCGACCGGGCGCGGGCGGTAGCCGCTCACGCGCCTTCCGCCCACGCGGTCGCCGCGCTACTCCCAGTCGTCGGGCCAGAGGTCGGCCGCGCGCATCCCCGTCTCGAAGTCGGCGTCGCGGAACTCGTCGGCGAGGCGGTCGGGGTCGAGCCGAGGCGCGTCGCGCTCGTCGGCCGCGAACTCGCAGACGAGCAGTGCCGCCAGCATGGCGTGCTCCCGGATGTTCCGGTCGTCGACCTTGTCTCGGGTGTCCGCGTGCGTGTGCCCCCAGCCGCGGCCGCGGTCGCCGGATTCGCTGTGGAGCTGGAGGGCCGGCACCCCGCGCCGGACGAACGGCCACTGGTCGGAGAACGGGTGCGGCTCCGTGTCCACCGCGATCGGCTGCCGGGTCGCCGCCGACACGGCCTTCGCGATCGACGCGGCGGCCTCGGAGGCGTGCGTGAGCGCGACGAGATCCCGGTGCCGCCCCGCGCCGTCGACGTTGACCACTCCGCGTACCGTGTCGAGATCGACCGTCTCGACCAGGTGTTCCGCGCCGAGCAGCCCGACCTCCTCGGCCCCGACCGCGACGACGTCCACGCCGACGGGGAGGTCGGCCTCGGTCAGGATGCCCGCCGCGGTCGCGACGGTCGCGACCCCGCAGCCGTTGTCGAGCGCCCCCTCCGCGATGTCGTGGCTGTCGTAGTGGGCGAGCAGCAGGAGGCGCTCGTCGGTGTCTGGCCCCGCGCGGCCGACCACGTTCCGGCTCTCGCCGGGGATCGTCGTCGCCTCGACGACGAGCTCGGCCGCGGGGACGGCGTCGCCGCTCGGATCTCGCGTCCCGTCGGCAGCGCCCCGACCGCTCCCGGCGCCTCCGCCCCTCCCGGTGCCTCCGCCTCTCCCGACGCTCCCACCGGCCGCGTACTCTCTGAGCCACGCACCCGTCTCCTTGGAGACGCCGACGGCGACCGCGTCGGCCTCCCCGCCGAAGGTCAGCGAGCCGGTCGGCGGGAGCTGTCCGTCGAGGTGATTGACGAAGACGAACCCGACCGCGCCCGCGTCGACGGCGTAGCCGAACTTCTCCATGCGGTGGACGAACCGCCCGCCCGGCGGCGTCGTCGTCGAGGCGACGACGATCCGTCCCTCGACGTCGCGCTCGTCGATCTCCGCCGGAGTGCCGTACCCGACGTCGACGAGCTCGCCGGCGACCGCGCCCGCGGGGGAGTACGGGAGCGCGATCGACTCGAACTCGCGGACCGCGCCCTCTCGGTCGGGGAACCGAACGCGAAGCTCCGCGCTCCCGCGTTCCCACGCGTCCAACTCGAAGGGCTCGACGTCGACGTCGGCGAGGCCGGCGTTCTCGAACGCCGTTGCGACGATCCCCGCGGCCCGGCGCTCCCCGTCGCTGCCGGCCATCCGGCTGCCGATCGCGGTGAGGTCAGTGATGAAGCGCCACGGTTCGCCGTCGGTCCACGTGCGGCCGAGCGCCGGGGCGAGCGCGTCGCGTCGCTCGCGGACGCGCTCGACGGCCTCGGCGTCGGCCGCCACGTCGGTCCCGGTCGGCTGTGAGTGCATAGCACAGACTGCCGCGGCAGCCTGTTAAGCGTGTGGCTCCCGGCACCGGAAACGCTACGTTGAAGTGGGACGGTCGGGTACTTTCGACCGAGCACCGTTGGTCCAGTGGTAGGACATTAGCTTCCCAAGCTAATAGCCCGGGTTCAATTCCCGGACGGTGCACTTCACTCCGTTCATGCCCCGTCCGTACCCCCGCTCGCAGGCTCGCGGGGGTCCCGGACGGTGCATTTCTTTGGCGAGCAACACCGCGAGCCACGGGCCTATTTTTAAGTGGACTACACCCGCTCACTCGCGTCCCGCGGTCACCACCTGACGGAGACCGTACTCCGCCCCGCCCGTGACGAGCGCCGCCCCCATCACCACGGGCCACCCGATCAGGTACCACCCGAACGGCGTGGGGTCGACCGGAGTGGGATTCACCTCCGGGGCGACGCACACGGACCACGTCCCGTACGCTGACGCCGCAAGTGCGGCGCCGACGACGCTCGACGGGGCGACGAGTCGGGTCTCGACCGAAATCGCGACCGGGACCGCTCCGAGCAGCAGGCCGCCTCCGACGACGTCCCCCAAAAAGAGGGTGCCGCCTATCGAGAATCCGAACCACTCGGCGAGCGCGCCGGAGGCGATCAGGTGAACGAGGCCGGCGAGCAGACCGATCCCGAGTGCTCGACGGGAGGGGGCGAAGGCCGCGATCGCGGGTGACACGACGGTCCGTTGCGCGACGCGGCTTATAATAAAACCGGCCCGCAGCGCGCGAACGCGCCCGTCAGAAGATGTTCGCCTGCCCGTAGACGGAGATCCCGGTGTCGGTGATCTCGTAGGGCTTCGTCTCCCGGGAGTGGTTCGCGTCGCGGATCTTCTGGATCTCGACGGCGAGCCGCGTCTCGCGGAAGTCCGAGCCCCGGATGTACTGGAGCACGAACACCGCGTCGGTGAGGTACTCCACGATCCCGTGCCGCGAGGCGTAGGGGCTCTCCTCGCTGGCCTCGGAGGTGAGCAGCGTCGTCACGCCCGCCTCCTTCAGCGACCGGGTGAACCCGAACACCTCCGAGCGCCGCTTCGCCGGGTGGTCGTACATCATCTCCAGCAGCGAGACGGAGTCGAGCACGAGCCGGTCGGCGTCGAACTCGGCGATCAGCCGCGTGAGGTCGTTCCGGATCGACGCCAGCGAATTCGCCATCTCGACGGGGTCGATGGCGACCACGGCGAGCCGGTCCTCGTCGGCGTGGTCGCGGAACGACCACCCCTTCTCCGACGCGGTCGAGAGGATGGACTCGCGCGTCTGCTCCAGCGTGATGTAGATGCCCTTTCCCCCGGATTCGAGCGCTTCGTTGAGGAACTGGAGCGCGAACGTCGTCTTGCCCGTTCCCGCCCCGCCGATGACGGAGAGGAGCGAGCGGCGAGGCACGCCGCCGAGGATCATGTCGTCGAGCCCCTCGATCCCGACGTCGGTGCGCTCGATCGACGAGTCGAACTCGTCCGGGTCGACGTCGAACCCCGTCGACTCGCCGCCGCCGAACTCGCCGAACCCGACGTCGCCGGACCGCGACGAGGCGGTTCCGCGGTACCCGCCGAAGGGATCGTCGTCGCCGAACGTCCCGCCGCCGAACGCGTCCCCGCTGTCGAACGCGCCCTCACCGCCGCCGAAGGGATCGTCGTCGCCGAACGGGTCGTCGTCTTCCCCGGAGCCGCCGAACGGGTCGTCGTCTTCCCCGGAGCCGCCGAATGGGTCGCCGCCATCGCCGAACGATTCGCCCGCATCCTCGTCCGGTTCGGACGAATCGAGCGCTCCGACGTCGAACGCCTCGGCGATGTCCGTGGCGAACTCGCCTACGGGGTCGCCGGACTCGTCCGCGGAATCTCCGTCGGACGTCGAGTCGACGGGGCCCTCGTCGCCCGACGCACCGTCGCCACTGAACGACCCGTCACCGACGGAATCGTTTTCATCGGGTCCGGTATCGCCGTCGCCGAGTTCGTCGGCGGCGACCTCTCCGTCGCCGGAATCTCCGTCAGTCGAGCGGTCGGACTCCCCGTCGAGGTCGCGCAGGGCGCGCTCGAACCAGTCGTCCTCCTCGCTCATCGTCCCGGTCGGCCGTGGGCGGTCGACATGTCACGGGACACGCGGGCGGGCGGCTTGAAACTTTCCGGAACCCGGGGCCGAAGTCCGCATCCTTTTGTTCGGGCGCGAGAACCGGTAGCACATGGAGGTCGCCATCGTGGCGCGGAAGGGGAGCGAGCGCGCGGTGAGCCTCGCGGCGACGCTGCGCGACGCGATCCTCGCCGCCGGGGAGTCGGTCTGGCTCGACGCGGAGACGGCCGACGCGCTCGACGAGGGCGACCGCGGGCGATCGGTCGAAGCCCTCGTCGACGCGGACCTCGCCGTCGCGGTCGGCGGCGACGGGACGTTCCTCTTCGCCGCGCGCAACGCCGGCGACACCCCGATCCTCGGCGTCAATCTCGGGGAAGTTGGCTTCCTCAACGCGGTCCCCCCCGAGGACGCCGAGGAGGCCGTGCTCGCCGAGGTCAACGCGTTCGACCGGGGCGAGATGGACGTCCGAGAGGCGCCGAGACTCGCGGCGCACGCCGGCGACTGGTCCTCGGTGCCGGCGGCGAACGAGGTCGTGATACAGGGCGACCGGCGCGGCCCCGGCGCCGGCGTCGACTACGAGGTGCGCGTCGACGGGAGCCGCTACTCCGACGGGCACGCCGACGGCGTCCTCGTCGCGACGCCGACCGGATCGAGCGCGTACAACCTCTCCGAGCGGGGCCCCCTCGTCGGCCCGGACGTGAGCGGGCTCGTCGTCAACGAGATGGCGGCCGAGTCGGGAATGCCCCCGCTCGTCGTCGACGTCGACGCCGCGGTCACGGTGGCCGTCGAGGGCGTCGACGAGGCCGTCGTCGTCAGCGACGGGCGGAACGCGACGACCCTGGAGGCGCCGGTCGAGGTGACCGTGGAGCGGACGACGCCGCCGATGCGGATCGCCGGCCCGCCGTTGGACTTCTTCGAGGCGCTCGGGAAGCTCTCCTGACCGAGACGCGAAAGCTTCAACGGGTCGCCGGCCGCATCGGCGGTCGATGGAGATCCCCCTCGGACTGGCGCCCTTCGCCGGGCAGTCCCGCGCCGAGCACGCCGCCGTGCTGCTCGGCGGCGCGCTCGCCTGCCTGGTCGGCTACGTCGGCGCCGCGGTCCTCCTCTTCGGTCTCGAGGCGCTCGACCACGGGGGGCCGGCGGGACCGCGCCGCGTCGCGTCCGTCTTCGCGTCGCTCGCTTGCTGGGGATTCTACGCCGCCGCGTTCGTGCGCGGCAAGGGCGGCCCGGTGACCGACGTCCTCGCGTATCCGATCGCGACGGTGACGCTCGTCCCGTTCGCGTTCCGGTGGGGCGTCTTCGGCCCGGCGTGGGACGCGGTCCGCGATCGGATCGGGTTCCTCGCCTTTCGGCCCGGGCTGATCGTCGACGCCGCGGCCCTGGTCGCTCCCGGCGTCGCGTTCGCCGCCGGGCTCCTCGCGCTCTGGGCGAGCGCCCTCGGCGAGGACGCGGTCGAGGAGTGGCAGCGCGAGCACCTCTCGGAGGAGTTCCGTCGGGCGTTCGCCGAGCAGTGAGTCCGGTGCTCGAGGGACGACCCCTCGACCGCCGGTCGCCGAGGGATAGGTCCGCGGTCGGCCCACCCGCTCGCGCGAACTCCGGCCGGCGACGTCGGCCCACAAAGCGTTTATCCCGTCGAGCGAACGCTCGGCCGTGAACCGCCGGTTCGCGCTGTCGGGATACGCCGCCGCTGGCGTCGCTTTCGCCGGCGGCCTCGCGGTCGCCTGGGTCGCGTCGCCCGAGGCCGCGATCGGGAGACTCGCGCTGCTCGCCGACGAGCCAGTCTGGTTCGGCGTCGCGCTGCTCGCGCTGACGGCCGTCAGGCCGTTCCTCGCGTGGCCGACGACGCTGCTCGCCGTGGCCGTCGGGTTCGGGTATGGGTGGGTCGGCGTCCCGCTCGGCGTCGTCCTCCTCGTGGCGACGGCGATCGTCCCCTATCAACTCGCACGGGCGGGCCGCGTCCGGGTCCGCGGCGCCTCCCGGGCCGCGGACCGGCTCTGCGACGCTGGCGAGCGACTGGCGACGGCGGCCGGCGGCGCCCGGGCTGTGACGGCTTCGCGGCTGCTTCCGCTCCCGTCCGACGCGGTCTCGGTCGGGGCCGGAGCCGCGGGGATCGGCCCGCGCCCGTTCCTGCTCGGGACCGCGGCCGGCGAACTGCCGTGGGTTATCGTCGGCGTCGCCGTCGGGGTCTCGCTGGACCGGCTCGCCGCCGGCGACCTCGCCGCCGTCGACCCCACCGTGCTGGTCGCGATGGCCGGTACGGGGGCGCTACTGCTCGCCGGGCCGCTGTATCGGACGCTCGCCGGAGAGGAATCCGCGTCGACGGCGTAACCGCCTCGGCGGGCGAACTGCGGCGACGCGACCGCAGTCGGCGGGTATCGCGGCGTGGCGGTCGCTCGCCGTGGCTGGGGCGTCGCACCGGAACGGTAGCTCTCGGAAAAGGAGTACACGGAAAGATAGTTCGGCGTGGTGACCCCGTCGTCCCGCGCAGCTTCCGCGTGTCAGCGACACGAGCCGACCGCTCGGGCGCGCCGCGGTGGCTCCGAGCAGCCGAAGCGAGCGCGTGCATCCATGCGGATCGGTACGGGCGTGCATCCCCCAGACCCCGATTCCCGGGACCGTCCCAGCCCTAACCCCGAAGCCGCGGCGGCGCACCCGGAAGGGGTGCGCCGGTCGGACGCGACTTCAACGGGGGCCCGAGGGAGACGCGTCGCCGCGTCGCGCGCCTTTGTCGCCCGTCTCCGACTCCTCCGTTCAGTCTCCGGTCTCGTTGCCGTCGGAGTCCGTGTCGTTACCGCCGTCGTCCTCCCCGTCGACGGACTCCTCGTAGGAGACCTCGATCCCCCGCGGGACCGGACGCAGGATGTACGAACCGTTGCCGCGCCGCACCGGCGCGAAGTCGGCGGTGAAGCTCGTCAGGGTGTTCTCGCGGACCTCGAACTCCTCGTTGAACGTGAGCGGCGCGTTCCCCGGCAGGTCGACGTCGGCCTCGTCGCCACCCTCCAGGGTCCCGTCCACGTTCGAGACGTCGAGCTGGAGGAACTGGTAGGTGTTGACCTCTAGCTCGCGCTCGTCGATCAGCTGGGTCTCGCCGTCCTGCAGCTGGACGAGGTCGGCCTCCTGCGACTCGTCGAACTCGTGGTACTCGCGGCCGGCGGGTTCGTCCTCCTCATCCCCTCCGTCGGTCTCGTTGCCGTCGGCGTCCTCGCCCTCGGTCGACTCTCCGTCGTCCGTCGCGTTCTCGCCGTCGGTCTCGTCTCCGTCTGCGCCGCTCTCGGCGCCCTCGGGGCCGAGCCAGATCCCCTCGACGGTGACGACGAGCGACTCGAAGTCGCCGATGTCGGCCGGCTGGTCGGTCACTCGCGTCGCGAGCGTTCCTGTCGCCTTGCCGACGCAGCCGGCGAGGCCGGCGGCCCCGAGCGCGGCGGCGCCGGTCGCCTGCAGGTAGGTCCGTCGGGAGACTGCGTCGAGGCCGGGCGTGCGGTCCGTCACGTTACGCGTCCTCCGACTCGGTGTCAGTGTCGTCGCCGCTCTCGTCTCCGTTGCCGGCGATATCGCTCACGGTGTCACCGAGGTCGTCGACCCCGCCCGACAGGAAGTCGTTCACGCCGCTCAGGATGTCGCCGACGAAGTCGGGCACCTGGTCCGG
This sequence comes from Halorubrum sp., assembly GCF_046498025.1. Lineage (NCBI taxonomy): Archaea > Methanobacteriati > Methanobacteriota > Halobacteria > Halobacteriales > Haloferacaceae > Halorubrum > Halorubrum sp. Next base: position 23,177 of record NZ_JAWOBM010000013.1, on the reverse strand, counting down.
CAGGTCGCTCGGCGGTCCCGCGTCGCCCGAGGCGTTGTCCGCGCCGGGCGTCGCCGCGACGGCGCCGGCGGCCGCGCCGGTCCCGATCAGTACCACCGTGGCGAGCGCCACGATCAGTGTCGTTCGAATCGCGTTCATGACGATTTCCTCTCGAGGCGCTACCCGCTTAAATGACACAAGCCCTTCAGCCCATTTAGTCCCAATTTAACCCGATTTAATCGCAAGCAGGCGGGACGGTGACGTGATTCCCGACACAGTCGAGGTTGCACATAAAAGGACCCGCCTAACCGTCGCGGTCGACGGCGCGGCCGCGGACCGCTTCCCGACCGAGCGCGAACCGCATTGGGGATCGGCTATCGGCGCCCGCGACAGAGCGGGTCGAACCGCATCGGAGCGGGTCGAACCGCATCGGAGCGGGTCGTCCCGGCTACGGCTCCAGCCGGTTCGGGTCGCGCGGGAACATGATCGCCTCCTTGATGTTGTCGAGGTCGGCGACCTTCTGGACGAGTCGGTCGATGCCGAGCCCGTAGCCGCCGTGGGGCGGGGTGCCGAAGCTGAGCGCCTCGATGTAGAACTCGAAGTTGGCCGTCTCGACGCCCTCCTCCTCCATGACCTCGACCATGCGGTCGACGTCGTGTTCGCGCTGCCCGCCCGAGGAGAGCTCCTGCCCCTTGTAGATGAGGTCGAACTTCCGCGAGGCGATCTCGTCGCCCTCGACGTCCTGCATGTAGTAGAACTTCTCGTCGGGGTAGCCGACGACGAAGAACGCGGGGTGGCCCTGCTCCTCGAAGTGCTCGCCGAGCAGCTTCTCGCCCTTCGTGTCAAGGTCGGTCGGGTCGTCCGGGAAGTGACCGTACTCGGTCTCTAAGACGTCCAGCGCCTCGTCGAAGGTGATCCGCGGGAAGTCGTCCTCGGGGACCTGCAGGTCGACGTCGAGGAGGTCGAGCTCGCGCTGCGCGTTCTCTGCGGCCTCGCGGATCGCGTACCGCAGCGACTCCTCCTGGACGTCCATCACGTCGTCGTGGTCCTCGATGTACGCGAGCTCCACGTCGAACATCGCGATCTCGGAGACGTGCCGCGAGGTGGCGAAGTCCTCCGCGCGGAACGCGGTGCCGTTCTCGTAGACGGCCTCGTACCCCGACGCCATCAGCATCTGCTTGTACAGCTGCGGGCTCTGCGAGAGGAACGCGTCCTTGTTGTAGTAGAGGATCGGGAACAGCTCCGCGCCGCCCTCGGCGCCGCCCTTCGAGATCCGCGGCGTCTTGATGTCGACGAACCCCTCGTCGTCGAACCACTCCTCCATCGCCGTCATCAGCTTCGAGCGCAGGGTGAACACGGCGAGCGTCTCCGGCTTCCGGAGGTCGAGCGCGCGGTTGTCGAGCCGGGTCGAGAGGTCGACCTCGATGTCCTTCGAGATCTCCAGCGGGAGCGGGGAGTCGGCCTCGTCGATGACCTCGTACTCGGTCGGGGCGATCTCGACGCCGCCGGGCGCCTGGTCGCTCTCCAGCGGCTTCCCGACGACGCGGACCACGTCCTCGGCGCCGACGTCCTGGACGGCCTCGAACAGGTCCGGTTCGCGCTCCTCCTTGAAGACGATCTGGATGAGTCCCTCGCGGTCGCGCACGATGAGGAAGACGAGGCCCCCCAAATCGCGGATCTCGTGGACGTGGCCGGCGATGGCGACCTCGTCCGCGTCCGGTTCGACGTCCGACGTGTGGATTCGCTCGATCATGACGGTGACTGCGTTGAATGCATCTGGTCGGGCGTTCGGCATAGGCCTGTCGTCTCGCCGTCGGCGGAACCCGTCGCACGCGGCGGTCTCGACCGCGGATTCGCGGGGGTCGGCCGGTCGGAGTCGGCACCGGAAATAGCGGCGTGATAGCAGTTCGCAACCCTGCCACAGATTTAATAGCGATCCTACAAATGCGACGACAACGGCGCACTCGCGCCGCCGGAGTCCACGTATGACCCGCTTCCGTTCCGTCGCCTCGGCGTCCGCCGCCATCGACAGCGGCGGGCTCCGCGGCTGGACCGGCTACGGGACTCCGGGTACACGGTCCGTCCGGCCGACCGCGTAACGCGCGTCGGCTGGGGAGGGTTTCCCCGCGGGACGGACCGCACCCTGTCCTCTCCAGCCGTCGCCGTCTCGCCCGCGGACTCGCGCCGAACCAGACCGTGTCACCCTCGCGAGCGCCGACGCCGCCTCCGCCCGAATGACGCGGGCTTCGAGACCGGCACCGGCGTTCGAGGTCGCACCGCGTTCGACTCGCGGCGAGGGGCTCATGGCAGCAGCCATCCGCACGCAGACGGTCGAAGCGACGGTGACCGTCCGGGTTTCGCAGGCGGCCGGCGGCGACCTCGCCGCCGGCGCGCGCCGGCAACTGGACCGAGTCGACGGCGTCGCCGTCGAGGAGCTGACGATCGCGGGCGTCCAGCCGGGATTCAATGACACGACGGTCGAGGCGGTCGCGATCCTCTCGCTCGAAGACGAGCGACCGGTCGCAGATCCCGACGGATACCGGCGCGTGGACCCTCCCGATGGCGTCACCGATCGGGTCGCAGAGCGACTGGATGACGGGTTCGGCGTGGATCCGGAGCACGTCGAGCGCGTCGAACGCGGGTGACCGGCGACCCACTTCCCGATTCGCTTCGGCGACCCACTTCGACGGGCTACTCGCCTCCGACGGGCTACTCGCCTCTCTCCTCGCGCACGCGCGTCTCAGCCCGTCGGAGCACGTCCCGAACCGGAAGCCCCGCGGCCTCGGCGACCGCGGCCGCCTCGTCGTACTCGGCGCTCACGTCGTAGACGTCGCCGTCGGCGGTGGAGGCGACCTTCACCGACACCTCGTGGGTGTCACCGTCGACCGAGAGGGTCGCCGTCTCGAAGGCGCGCTCGGCGATCCACCGGTGGGTCGCGCCCGACTGCCGGACGCCGAGTGTCCCCGTCTCGCGGGCGAGTCGCTCCGCGACTGCCTCCGCGTCCGCGGGCTTGCAGATCACCCTGACGAGGTGACCGGGTCGCGACTTCTTCATCGTCGTCGGGACCACGCTTACGTCCCGCGCGCCGACGCGCGAGAGCGTCTCTTGGAGCCCGCCGAGCACCTCCGGTGGGGCGTCGTCGAGGCTCGTCTCGAGGACCGCGATGTCGTCCCGAACGAGCCCGCCGTCGACGGGGTCGGTCCGCGCGTCGTCGACGGCCTCGTCGCCGCCGTCGCCGACGAGGACGCGAAGCACGTTGGGGTGGTTCGGAAAGGTCGCGGCGCCGGCGCCGTACCCCGACGCGTCGATATCGAGGGTGGGCAGCCGGTCGGCGCCCTCGGCCACCGCGGCGAGGATCGCGGCCCCGGTCGGCGTGAGCAGTTCGCGGTCGAGCGGTCCGCCGACCGTCGAGAAATCGGCGTCAGCCGCGATCTCGGTCGTCGCCGGCGCGGGGACCGGGTAGACGCCGTGGCTCATTTCGACCTCGCCGCCGCCGAGTGCGACGGGCGTCGTCACGACCCGGTCGGGGGCGAGGTCATGTATCAGGAGCGCCGCGCCGACCACGTCGGCGATCGCGTCGTCCGCGCCGACCTCGTGGAAGTGCGTCTCGTCGAGGTCGGCCCCGTGGACCGACGCCTCGGCGCGGCCGAGTCGCTCGAACGCGCCGAGCGCGACCGACTCGACGGCACCCGGGAGGTCCATCGACTCCACGAGCGCGACCACCTCGGGGTAGCTGCGGTGGACACCCGCGCCCTCGGCGTGATGAGCGTCGTGGTCGTGGCCGTGTTCGTGGTCGTGGTCGTGACCGTGTTCGCGATCGTGACCGCTCTCCGTCGGTCGCCCGTCGTCGCCCTGCTCGTCGCTCGTCGACTCCGTGAGACGCACGTCGACGGTCGTCGCCCGGATGCCGTTCTTCGCCGTCTCCCCGACGTCGTATCGGACCGGGAGCCGGTCGGTCACGGGCGAGAGGACGTCGGGGTCGGCGCCGGCCGCGATCAGCGCGGCACAGACCATGTCGCCGGCGGCGCCGGTCCGACCGTCGAAGACGAGCGTTCGCATGGCCGACCGGAGGCGATCGCGGGACAAATAGTCCGCGGTCCGGGACCGGGTGCCCGCGGCGGGACCGACGCTACGAGCGCTCCGCGGCGACGAACAGGTACAGTTCGCCGATCACCAGCGCTCCGGCCACCGCGAGCGGGACGACGAGGACGTCGCCGACGCCGAGCGCGTACAGCGCGAGCCCCACGACGGCTCCGACGAGCAGCACGGCGACCCGTGAGAGCAGCATCCGCATCGGGTCGGAAAGCGAATCGAACACGGCCGCACCTCGCGCCGAGCGCTCATAAAGCGTCGGACGGCGTCGTCGTCGGATCGACGGCGAAAACGCACGCTTACGACGGCGTTTTAAGTCAGGACTCCGTACCGTGTCACATGATACCACAGCTTGCCGCGGCCCCCGGTTCTCCCGGACGGCCCGGCGGCGCCGGCACCGGCAACAGGCTTATTCCCGAACCGGATGGAGATACGGACAACCCCCGCGAGGAACTATGAACGAAGTCCAACTCGAAGTGGCGAAGGCGTACCCGAACGACTCGGGACGCGGCATCGCCCGACTCGACCCCGACACGCTGTTGCATCTCAAGCTCTCGCCCGGCGACATCATCGAAATCGAGGGCGCGGAGACGACCGCCGCGAAGGTCTGGCGCGCCGACCGCCAGGACTGGAACACCGACACGGTCCGCGTCGACGGGTTCACCCGGCAGAACGCCGACGTCGGCATCGGCGAGCGCGTGACCATCCGAAAGGCCGAGGCCGAGAAGGCCGAGAAGCTCGTGTTGGCCCCGCCGGAGGAGGCGTCGGTCCAGTTCGGCTCGGACGCCGCCGGCATGGTGAAACGCCAGATCCTCAAACGCCCGGTCGTCGAGCGCGACATCGTCCCCGTGATGTCCTCGACGAACCACCCGTTCATGCGGTCGCCCGGGCAGGCCATCCCGCTGATCGCGGTCGAGACCGAGCCCGACGGCGTCTGTCTGATCACTGAGGACACCGAAGTCGAGCTCCGCGAGGAGCCGATCTCCGGGTTCGAGAAGACCGGCGGCGGGATCACCTACGAGGACATCGGCGGCCTCCAGAACGAGATCCAGCGCGTCCGCGAGATGGTCGAGCTGCCGATGAAACACCCGCAGATCTTCTCGAAGCTCGGGATCGAGCCGCCGCAGGGCGTCCTCCTGCACGGCCCGCCGGGGACCGGCAAGACCCTGCTCGCGAAGGCGGTCGCCAACGAGACGTCGGCGTCGTTCTTCTCGATCGCCGGTCCGGAGATCATCTCGAAGTACTACGGCGAGTCCGAACAGCAGCTCCGGGAGATCTTCGAGGACGCGAAAGAGGAGAGCCCCAGCATCATCTTCATCGACGAGCTCGACTCGATCGCGCCCAAACGCGAGGACGTCACCGGCGAGGTCGAGCGCCGCGTCGTCGCGCAGCTGCTGACGATGATGGACGGGCTCGAGACGCGCGGGCAGGTGGTCGTCATCGGCGCGACCAACCGCGTCGACAGCGTCGACCCCGCGCTCCGCCGTCCGGGGCGGTTCGACCGGGAGATCGAGATCGGCGTCCCCGACGAGGTGGGCCGCAAGGAGATCCTCCAGATCCACACCCGCGGGATGCCGCTCTCGGACGACGTCTCCCTCGACCACCTCGCCGACGAGACGCACGGGTTCGTCGGCGCCGACATCGAGAGCCTGACGAAGGAGGCCGCGATGAAGGCGCTCCGGCGGTACCTCCCCGAGATCGACCTCGACGACGAGGAGGTCCCGCCGAGCCTGATCGACCGGATGATCGTCAAGCGCGACGACTTCTCCGGCGCGCTCACGGAGGTGGAGCCCTCGGCGATGCGGGAGGTGCTCGTCGAGCTCCCGAAGATCTCCTGGGAGGATGTGGGCGGGCTCAACGAGGCCCAACAGCAGGTTCAAGAGTCCGTGGAGTGGCCGCTCACCTCGCCGGAGAAGTTCGACCGGATGGGCGTCGACGCCCCGAAAGGCGTCCTGTTGTACGGGCCGCCCGGCACCGGGAAGACGCTGATGGCGAAGGCGGTCGCCAACGAGACGAACGCGAACTTCATCTCGGTCAGGGGGCCGCAGCTGCTCTCGAAGTGGGTCGGCGAGTCGGAGAAAGCGATCCGGCAGACCTTCCGGAAGGCCCGGCAGGTGAGCCCGACGATCATCTTCTTCGACGAGCTCGACAGCCTCGCGCCCTCGCGCGGGCAGGAGATGGGGAACAACGTCTCCGAGCGCGTCGTCAACCAGCTGCTCACCGAGCTGGACGGGCTCGAAGACATGGGCGACGTGATGGTGATCGGCGCCACCAACCGCCCCGACATGATCGACCCCGCGCTGCTGCGCTCGGGCCGGTTCGACCGGCTCGTGATGATCGGCCAGCCCGACCAGGAGGGCCGCGAGCAGATCCTCGACATCCACACGCAGGACACGCCGCTCGCGCCCGACGTGAGCCTCCGCGAGATCGCGGAGATCACGGACGGCTACGTCGGCTCCGACCTCGAGGGGATCGCCCGCGAGGCCGCTATCGAGGCGCTGCGCGACGACGACGAGGCCGAGGAGGTCGACATGAAGCACTTCCGGCGCGCGCTGGAGTCGGTGCGCCCCACGATCAACGACGACATCCTCGCGTACTACGAGGAGATCGAAGAGCAGTTCAAGGGCGGTAGCGGGAACGCCATCCGCGACACCGGCGGCCGGATCGGGTTCCAGTAAGCGGCTGAATCGCCTCCGCGAGTCTCCCGTCGCCGCGCTCGTCCGCCACCGACCGTCCGTCGCCGCGCTCGTCTGCCACTGCCGACCGTTTTTGCGTTCGGGACGCGTACCGAGGCCCGCCTATGTCCGAAGACGTCACCGTCGACGTGGAGGTCGAGGTAGAGGTCGACAGCGACGAGCTGGAGATCGCACGCGACGACGCCGAGCTCGTCGAGGCGAGCTACGAGGCCGACGGCGTCGAGATAGAAATCGAGGCGAAAGTGGAGACGCACGGGGACCGGGTAGACGAGGGCGAGGGCGAGGACCACGAGAGCGACGACGACCACGAGGGCGAGGGCGATCATGAGGTTGGCGACGACGAGAGCGATGACGACGGCGGCTACGACGACTACGAGTGAGCTCGGCGACCGAACCGTCGGGTCGTTCCGCGCCTTTTAACCCCGAGAACGGCCAACTTGAGGTATGTCCCAGCCGCGCGTCCCGGGCGGTGACGAGAACACGCTGGAGCTGCCCTGCGGGCAGACGATGGCGGCCGGCGAGCTGGACCTCGGCATGCGCGAGTTCGAGTGCGACTGCGGCGAGACGCACGCGGTCGTGATGGACGTCCACCCGCCGGAACGGTTCCTCCCCGACTTCCTCGTCGAGGTGCTCCGCGAGGCGATAGAGACGACCAGCGAGGAGATGCCGGAGTTCGACACGCCGCACCTCCTCGGCGTCGTGTTAGAGGAGTTCCCGGAGGCCGTCGTCGCCTACGACGCCAGCGAGAACGCGGACGTCGGCTACGCGATGGCGTGGGTGACCGACTTCGACTCGCGGCGCCTCCACGAGATCGTCGTCGAGCTCGTCGTCGAGCTGATGGAACACGCCGTGAGCCACGCCGACGACGACGAGGCGCTCTCGGCGTTCGAGACGGAGATGGTGCAGTTCGACGTGAGCGAGTTCGTCGACCAGTACCGAGCGGAACGCGATCTGGAGGCCGAAGACCCCTACGCCTGAGGACCGGCGGTCGACGCGTCGGCTCGCTCGACGCGGTCGGATCCCCGGGTTCAACGCTTATGTCAGACGATTGTCCGACTCCCGTCTCACTGAACCCTATATGTGCGGGAGCCGTACGTAAGACACATGAACGCCGGTGGATACGACCGGTACGACCGAATTCGCAGCGTGCTCGCCGAGGCCGACGAGCCGCTGACGGCGCGTGAAATTCTGGCGCTCGCCGACGAGTGCGAAGAGATCGACAGCCCGCACCGCCTCGCGACCGTGCTGGGCCGGTGGGCCGAACGCGGCGAGGTCGAGGTCATCGCGGACCGGCCCTACCGGTACAGGCTGGAGACCTGATCGGAGCGACCCGGCCGGAGCGAAAGGGGCGATCACTCCGAGCCGAACCGGAGCCTCCCGTCGACCGGATCGAACGTCGCGAGCGCCTGTTCGCCGTCGGGCGGAGAGGTCCCCGTGAACGCCGTGGCGATGAGGGCGCACCCGCCGTCCGGACACCCCCTCCTCGATGTATGAGACCAGATCTCGTGTGTCATGTCTCGACGTACCTTTCGAAAATCGCAAATCGACTGCGAGATTCGTATTCTATCGCCGACCTTATTACGATGAGCGTACTTCGTCGCGGTAATGAGCGAGGACCGGACCATTCTACTCATCGGTAGCGGGCCGATCCAGATCGGACAGGCGGCCGAGTTCGACTACTCCGGCGCACAGGCGTGTCGCGCCCTCCAAGAGGAGGGGGCCCGCGTCGTGCTGGTGAACTCCAACCCGGCGACGATCATGACCGACCCGGACACCGCGGACCGGGTGTACATCGAACCCATCACGCCGGAGGCGATCTCGGAGGTCATCCGGATCGAGGAGCCCGACGGCGTCATCGCCGGGCTCGGCGGCCAGACGGGACTCAACGTCACCGCCGAGCTCGCCGAGGAGGGGATCTTAGAGGAGCACGACGTCGAGGTGATGGGGACACCGCTCGACACCATCTACGCGACGGAGGACCGCGACCTGTTCCGCCAGCGGATGGAGGACCTCGGGCAGCCGGTCCCCAAGTCGACCACCATCTCGCTCGACGAGGGCGAGTCGGTCACCGACTTCGACGAGGAGGCCTTCCGTGAACGCGTGCAGGACGCGGTCGACGCGGTCGGCGGGCTCCCCGTCATCGCCCGGACGACGTACACCCTCGGCGGCTCCGGCTCCGGGGTCGTCGACGACTTCGAGGAACTCGTCGAACGCGTCCGCAAGGGGCTCCGTCTCTCGCGGAACAGCGAGGTGCTGATCACGGAGTCCATCGCGGGCTGGGTCGAACTCGAGTACGAGGTGATGCGGGACGCCGACGACTCCTGTATCATCATCTGTAACATGGAGAACATCGACCCGATGGGGATCCACACCGGCGAGTCGACGGTCGTCACCCCCTCGCAGGTCATCCCCGACGACGGCCACCAGGAGATGCGCGACGCGGCGCTCGAAGTCATCCGCGACCTCGGCATCCAGGGCGGTTGTAACATCCAGTTCGCGTGGCACGACGACGGGACGCCCGGCGGCGAGTACCGCGTCGTCGAAGTGAACCCGCGCGTCTCGCGCTCTTCCGCGCTCGCGTCGAAGGCGACCGGGTACCCGATCGCCCGCGTCACGGCGAAGGTCGCGCTGGGCAAGCGGCTCCACGAGATCGACAACGAGATCACCGGCGAGACGACCGCGGCCTTCGAGCCCGCCATCGACTACGTGGTGACGAAGGTGCCGCGCTGGCCCATCGACAAGTTCGACGACGTGGACTTCGAGCTCGGGACGGCGATGAAGTCGACCGGCGAGGCGATGGCGATCGGCCGGAACTTCGAAGAGAGCCTGCTGAAGTCGCTCCGCTCGTCGGAGTACGACCCGGCGGTCGACTGGGAGACGGTCGGCGACGCCGCCTTGGAGACCGAGTACCTCGAACGCCCCTCGCCCGACCGCCCGTACGCGATCTTCGAGGCGTTCGACCGCGGGTACACCGTCGCGGACGTCGAGGACCTGACCGGCATCAAGCCGTGGTACCTCGAGCGGTTCGAGCGGGTCAGCGACTCCGCGCAGGCCGCCCAGAACGGCGAGTTCGCGCAGGCGGCCACCGCGGGCCACACGAACGCGGAGATCGCGACCCTCGCGGGCGGCGCCGACGTCGCCGCCGTCGAGGAGGACGTCCCCGGTCGGACGTACAAACAGGTCGACACCTGCGCCGGCGAGTTCGCCGCCGAGACCCCGTACTACTACTCAGCCCGTCAGTCGGAGTTCAACCGGGGACCGCTGAAGGGCGACGCCGCGGCCGGCGAGCTCGTCGTCGACAAGAGCGTCGACAGCGTGGTCGTGGTCGGGGGCGGTCCGATCCGGATCGGGCAGGGCGTCGAGTTCGACTACTGCGCGGTCCACGCGATCCAGGCGCTTCGCGAGCTCGGCATCGAGGCACACGTCGTCAACAACAACCCCGAGACCGTCTCGACCGACTACGACACCTCCGACGGGCTGTTCTTCGACCCGATCTCCGCCGAGGAGGTCGCCGACGTGGCCGAGGCGACCGGCGCCGACGGCGTGATGGTCCAGTTCGGCGGGCAGACGTCCGTGAACATCGGCGAGCCGCTGGAGGCGGAGCTCGAACGCCGCGGACTCGACTGCGAGATAATGGGGACGAGCGTCGAGGCGATGGACCTGGCAGAGGACCGCAACCGGTTCAACGTCCTGATGGACGAGATGGGGATCGCCCAGCCCGAGGGCGGCACCGCGACGAGCGAGAGCGAGGCGCTCGAACTGGCCCACGACATCGGCTACCCCGTCTTAGTGCGTCCCTCCTACGTCCTCGGCGGGCGCGCGATGCGGGTCGTCGAGAGCGACGCGGAGCTCGAAGAGTACATCGAGGAGGCGGTCCGGGTCTCCCCCGACAAGCCGATCCTGGTCGACCAGTTCCTCGACGACGCGGTCGAACTGGACGTCGACGCCGTGGCCGACGGCGAGGACGTGCTCCTCGGCGGCGTGATGGAGCACGTCGAGAGCGCGGGCGTCCACTCGGGCGACTCCGCCTGCATGATCCCGCCGCGCTCGCTCGACGACGAGACGATGGCGCGGGTCCGCGAGGTCACCGAGGACATCGCCCGCGCGCTCGACACGGTCGGGCTGCTCAACGTCCAGCTCGCGGTGACGGGCGTCGGCGACGACGACGCCGACAGCGAGGTGTTCGTGTTAGAGGCGAACCCGCGCTCCTCGCGGACGGTCCCGTTCGTCTCGAAGGCGACGGGCGTCCCCATCGCGAAGCTCGCGGCCAAGGTGATGACCGACGGCCTGACGCTCGCCGACCTCGACGTCGACGAGCAGATTCCGGAACACCGCAGCGTGAAGGAGGTCGTCCTGCCGTTCGACCGCCTGCCGGGCTCGGACCCGCGTCTCGGGCCGGAAATGAAGTCGACCGGCGAGGTCATGGGCACGGCCCGCTCGTTCGGCAAGGCGTACGACAAGGCGCAGGACTCCACGGGCAAGCCGATCCCGGAGTCCGGCACCGCCGTCGTCGACCTCTCCGCCGAGGAGTTCCCGGACCCCGACACCGAGGCCGGCGAGGCGCTGGTCGAGGGGTACGCGGAGCACTTCGAGCTCTCGACGGCGACGGACCTGATCGAGGCCGCGAGACACGGCGAGATCGACCTCATCGTCTCCCGGCAGCGCGAGCTGTTGGAGGTCGCCGTCGAGGAGGAGATCACCTACTTCTCGACGCACGCCTCCGCGAAGGCGGCCCTGGAGGCGCTCGACCACGCCGCCGACGACATCGACGTGATGGCCGTCTCCGACCGGCCGAAGCGCGTCGAGAAGTGGGGCGCCGCGGAGTAGACGGCGGATCGACCGCCGCGCTCTCAGACCGTTTATAATCGACCCGCAATCGCGACGCTCTGTTTGCGAATACGACGCCGACCGCGCTCGACTACTTATAAGGCTTCGAGCGTCGACCGGTCCACGTCCTCTGCGGGCATCGACTCGCCGCCGTACTCCTCGACGAACGCCGTCACGTCCGCCTCCTCGCTGAACGGGATCAGTTCGGGGCCCATGGCGCCGACGACCTCGCTGCGTGCGACGACGGTGAGGTCGGTCGTCCGGGAGAACGCGTCGCGCTCGACGTGCGAGGAGAACATCGTGTCGGAGCCCTCCTCGAACACCTCCTGGTCGACGAGCGAGTAGTCGGTGAGGAACGTCGCCAGCGGGGTCCGTCCCGCGTCTTCGGCGTCGAACCGGTAGGTGTACGTGCAGGTGCTGCTGCAGAACTGGCCGGGTCGGCCCCCCTCGGGCTCGTCGTCCTCGAAGTGGACCTGCCCGACCGGACCGGGGTGGTCCTCGATTATCATGCCGCACTCGTCGCACGCGCGCTCTCCGTCGAGCGAGACGGGGGCGATGGACTCGCTCTCCTCTCCGAGACAGCCGGCGGCGGCGAGCGAGAGCCCCGCGCTCATCCCGGCGAGCAGACTCCGACGCGACGTCGACGGACGCTGGCGTTCGGTCATGCGTGATAGTTGCGGAACGTCCGTCTTAGCCCCTCGGGACCGATTCACGCCGTCGTTCGAGGAACGAACCAGATCCGATAAACCCCGACCGATCGAAGCCTCACCGTGACGCGTTTCGACCCCTACGGCGATCCCTCGCTTCCGGTTCGGCTCGCGCTCGCGACGCTCCTCCTCGTCGCCGCGGCCGCGACGGCGGGGGCGTTCCTCGCCGACCCCGAGTCGGCCGCGCCGTCGCCGGTCGCCTACGACGACGTCGTCGAGCTCGGCCTCTCCTCCGAGACGGACGCGCTGATGGCGGGGTCGGCGAGGATTCCGCGGACGCAGGTGTTCTACTCGCAGCTCCAGTACGTCGTTGGGTACAACGGCGTCGAGTCGCTCGCGTCGGCGTTCGACGACGACCGGACGGAACGGCAGTTCGGCTACCCGATCGTCGCCTACGTCGAGACGTTCGACGACGCGCGGCCGGGGACGACGGAGACCGGGCTGTTCGAGGCCGAACGGAACGGCGAGTGGACGCCGGCGCCGGAGGCGGTCTACGTGGTCGGGAGCGACGCCCGGAGCCCGGCCGGCGAGACGGTCGTCCCGTTCCGGGAGCGCGACGCCGCCGAGGCGTTCACCGCCGACCACGGCGGGCGGGCGGTCGACTGGGAGGCGGTCCGCGGCCTGTCGTTCGACGCCGACTCCGCGGCGACGGTGCGCGAGACGGCCCCCGAGCGGTGGACCGAAGCCGACGAGCGCGTCGCGGCCGCCGAGCGCCGCGCCGACCGGCCGGTCTCCGTCGTCGTCGGCGAAGACGCGCCCACGATCGAGGCGGCGCTCGCGGCCGCGCCGGCGAACACGACGGTCGTCGTCCCGCCCGGCACCTACGAGGAGACCCCGACGGTGAACGAGTCTGTCACCATCGCCGGCGACGACGCGCGGATCAGCGGCGACCGAAACGGGTCGGTGATCACGGTGCGAGCGCCTGACGTGGCGATCACCGGAATTACGGTCGACGGGAGCGGGAACGAGACGCGCGACCCGGAGGCGGCGCGCGAAGCTCGCGACCGCGAGGGCGAGGCGTGGGACACCAACATCCAGCTCGGGTACGGGCACGGCGACGCGGGGATCCGCGCGGTCGGCGCCCCGGGGCTCTTCGTCGACGACGTGACGATCGAGTCCAACGCGAGCGGCCTGCTCCTCCGGGATGGCTCTCACGCGGTGGTCCGAGACCTCCGCGTCGACGGGACCGATCGCTGGCAGGACGGCTTCATGGGGATCACCGGCATGCAGTCGCGGGCGACCGTGACGGACAGCGCGTTCGCGGGCGGCCGGGACGGGATCTACCTCCACCGCGCCGACGGCTCGGTCGTCCGGAACTCCGCGTTCGCGGACAACCGCTACGGCGTCCACCTCATGTACACGGGCGACGCGCTGATCGCCGACAACGCGTTCCGCGACGAGCTGTTCGCCGGCGTCACCGTGATGACGCGCCCGTCGGGCAACGCGATCGTCGGCAACGACGTGCGGAACTCCAGCGCGGGGATCCAGGCGTCGGGGACACGGGCGTACCTCGGCTACAACACCCTCGTCGGCAACGAGCTCGGCTTCTCGACCAGCTCGCGCGGGTCGCTGTACGAGCGCAACGTCGCCGCGAACAACGAGCTCGGCGCGCGCGCGACCACGGTCGTCCCGTCGAGCCGCGTCGTCGCGAACGACTTCGTCGGCAACGAGGACCACGCGGCCGCCGGGCCCGGCGCACTCCGGGTCTGGGCCGACGGCGACCGCGGGAACTACTGGGAAGGGGCGAACGTCGGGGTCCACGAGCCGGGCGAGCGCGCGTACCGACCGACCTCGCCCGTCGACGGCGCGCTCCACCGCGAGGTCGCCGTGGTGGCCGTCCGCGAGTCGCCCGCGGTCGCCCTCCTCGACCGCCTCCGCGGGACGGTCCCCGGCGCGCGCTCGGGGAGCATCATCGACCCGGCGCCGGCGACGGAGCCGCACTCGCCCGACCGGGTGGCGGCCGCGCTCGACCCGGACGCGGGGCCGGTCCACGCAGACTGGCGCGCCCGATTCGACGAGGGGGACGACGACGGAGACGCCGATACGATGAACACGAGCACTCGGAACGCGACGAGCGGGGTGGCGGATGCCTGACGAGCCCGTCGCGAGCCTCTCGGAGGCGGCCCGGACCTACGGGGGCGTCCGGGTGCTCGACGCCGTGTCGCTCGACGTTCGGCCCGGCCTCACCGCCGTCATCGGTCCGAACGGCTCCGGCAAATCGACGCTGCTGCGGGTTCTCGTCGGCGCGACGGAGCCGACCGCGGGCGAGGTCCGGTACCCCGGCGCGACCGGTCCGAAGCCGATCGGCTACCTGCCGCAGCGGGTGCCGTTTCGGGACGGGTTCACGGCCCGCGAGACGCTCGCGTTCTACGCGCGGCTCGTCGGCGACGACCCGGACGCGGCGCTGGAACGGGTCGGGCTGAGCGACGCGGGCGGCAGGCGCGTCGAGGCGCTCTCGGGGGGAATGCGCCGCCTGCTGGGCATCGCGCAGGCCGTCCTCGGGGATCCATCGCTCGCGGTCCTCGACGAGCCGGCGAGCGGCCTTGACCCCGGGATGCGCGAACGCGCGTTCCGCGCGGCCGCCCGGCGCGCCGACGGCGACACGGCCGTCGTCGTCTCCTCGCACGCGCTCGACCTCGTCGACGCTCACGCCGACCGCGTCGTGATCCTGCGTCGAGGGCGGGTCGCCGCCGCGGGGCCGCTGGACCGACTGCTCGACGAGCACGACGCGACCGACGCGAGCGAGCTCTACCGCGTCGTGACGGGGAGTTCCGGAGCGCGGGCGGACCACACGGACGACGCGGGCGACGCAGGCGACGCGGCGAGCGGGGACGCCGAGGGCGACGGCGACGACACCGAGGGCGACGGCGACGACACCGAGGATGACGACGCGGAGGCGGACGTTCACGTCACGGGGGTGTCGGACCGATGAGCGGCCGGTTCACCGGAGTCGCGACCGTGTTCCGGCGAGAGCTCGCGACGGTGGTTCGCACGCCCGGCTACGGCGTGCTGGCGGTCGGACTGCTCGTCGTCCTCGGCGGCCTCCTCGCGGCGGGCGGCGGCGGGGCGACCGGATTCGTGCCGGCGGTCGTCGACCTGCTCCTCCCGACCGAGGCGCTCGTCCCGCTCGTCGCGGTGGTGCTGGGCTACCGCGCGCTGCTCACCGACGCCGCGAGCGGCGAGCTCGCGGTGATCCGGACCTACCCGGTCCGCGTCGGCGAGTACGTGGCGGGGGTGTTGCTGGCGCGGCTGGCCGCGCTCGTCATCGCTGTCGGCGTCCCGTACGCGGCGATCGGCGGCGTCGTCTGGCTGACGGCCGCGCCGGACACGGGGATCTTCGCGACGCACACCGGCGTCGACTCGCCGCTGCTGTACCTGCGATTCCTCGCGTTCGTCCTCCTGCTGGGCGCGGCGTACGTGTCGCTCGCGGCGGCCGTCTCGGCGCTCGCCGCGAGCCGCCGCAGCGCGATCGCCCTCGGGACCCTCGCGCTCGCGGCGGGCGTGCTCGGCGGCGACCTCGTCCTGCTCCGGTCGCTCGCGGGCGGAGCGTCGCCGGCGACGGTCCCCGCGTCGCTCGCGCTCGCGCCGAACGGGGCGTTCCGCGGGCTCGTCTTCGAGCACGTCATCGGCGTCGCCTTCGCCCCTGAGGGCGGGTTCGTCTCGACCGGCCGAGCGGTGGGGTCGCTGGTCGGCTGGACGCTCCTCGGCGCGGTCGTCGCCGGCGTGACGCTCGCGTACGGTCGTCACGTCGACGCGGCCGTCGAGCGCGTTCGCCGCGGTATCGGCGACTGAGCGGGCGCGCGACGGGACGGCTTCCCGTCAGTCCGAGGGCGCGTCGTCGCCCACGGAGCCGGGGGCGTGCGCGTACACCGCGTAGAGGACCACCGCGGCGATGAGGAAGTCCAAGCTGTGTTCGAGGAAGTGGTGCACCGGCATCGGCACGACGCCGAGCACGGTCCCCGCGCCCACGACCGAGCGGGCGAGGAGGGCGCCGACGGCGACGCTTATCAGGGCGTACTGCGCGCTCCTGCGGCGGCGGTAGGCGACGAGGCTCACGAGGAAGAGGAGCCCCGTCCCCGCGCCGGCGACGAGCACGACGCCGAGCAGCGGCAGCGACCCCTCTACGCCCCAGCCGCCGACGGTCGCGGTCGCCGTCGTCGTTCCTATCACGGTCGCGGTCGCGGAGATCGGGCTCACGCTCTCGACACCTACTGCGGCGAGCGACAAGAATACTCTCCCGTTCGCTCCCGCGCGGAGAGAACGCGCGGGCTCGTTTTAACTACCGACACGATAGGTCACGACGAGCACCCATGCCGGACACCAGAACCCGGGTTCGCCGACACGTCCGCGACACGCCGGGCGTTCACTTCAACCGGGTGAGCCGCGACCTCGACATCGCCACCGGGCAGGCGCAGTATCACCTGCGCCGCCTCGTCCGCGACGGCGAGGTCGCCGTCGAGCGGATCGGCGGCCGCGCCCACTACTTCGACCCGACGTTCGACCCGTGGGAACGGCGGGCCGTCGCCTTCCTCCGACGCGAGACCGCTCGCGGTATCCTCGTCCGGCTCCACGCCGAGGGGCCGACCCGCCCGGCGGCGCTCGCGGACGATCTGGACATCGCGCGGAGCACCGTCTCGTGGCACGTCTCGAACCTGGTCGAGAGCGGGATCGTCGAGAAGTCCGACGAGCGGCCCGTGCGCGTCTCGCTCGCGCGCCCCGAGCGGACCGCGGCGCTCCTCGACGAGGTGTCGGCGTCGCTCCCGGACCGGATCGTCGACCGGTTCGTCCGGACCGTCGACAGCCTCTTCGAGTGACACCCTCCGGCGACGGTCCCCGCCCCCGCGTTCGTCGATCGCACCAGATCCGTTAGGGCCGCCGCGCGCGAGCGATACGGCATGTTCGAACTCGGGGACGGCGCCGGCTCACTCGATCTGCTATCGCTCGTCCCCGCGACGGCGACGTGTGAGCCCACCGGGACGATCCACTCGGCGGAGCCGCTGAGCCTCGGCGTGTTCCTGCTGGTCGGCCTCCTCGGCGGCGCGCACTGCCTCGGCATGTGCGGCCCGCTCGTCTCGACGTACGCGGACCGAATGCGGGGCGGCGCCTCCGCCGACGGCGCCGAGCCCGCCGCGAACGCCGCCGCCGGAAGCGGACGCGTCGGTGGCCGCGGTGATCTCACCGTGCGACAGGTGCGTCAGCACGCGCTGTTCAACCTCGGTCGGACCGCGAGCTACACCGCGATCGGGGGCCTGTTCGGCCTCGCGGGAGGTCTCGCGTTCGTCACGGGCCGCACCGTGACGACGGTCGCCGACGACGTGCACGCGCTCACGGGCCTCGTGGTCGGCGCGGTCGTCATCGCGATCGGCGCGCGGTACGCCCTCCGACTGGAGTTGCAGCGGATCCCGGTCCCCGGGATCGAGGCCGCCTCGGGCGTCGTCACGGGTCGGATCGTGCCCCGGGTCGACGCGTGGGTCGGCGACTGGCGGATCGTCGGACTCGGCGCCGCACACGGGCTCTTGCCGTGTCCCCTGCTGTACCCGGCGTTCCTGTACGCGTTCGTGCAGGGGAGCGCGCTCGGCGGCGCGGTCGCGCTCGCCGCGCTCGGTCTCGGCACCGTGCCGGCGCTGTTCCTCTTCGGTACCGCGTTCGGAGCCGTGAGCGTCGAGACCCGCATGCGGCTCCACCGCGCGCTGGGTGTCGCCTTCGTCGCGCTCGGTTACATCCCGCTCCAGCACGGGCTCGCGACGCTCGGCGTCCCGCTGCCGCACCCGCCGATCCCGTACTACGCGCCGGTATAAGGGCCCGCGTCGCGAGCGGCGTTCGACGCCCGCACCAGACCGGTTATGCGACCACGGTCCGTCGGATTCGGCATGCAACGGCGAGCGCTGCTCGGCGGGATCGCCGCGGCGACGGTGGGTGCGACGGCCGGCTGTACGTCGGTGCTCGGCGGCGAGCCGGAGGGGGTCGTGCTCGGGCCGCAGGAAGATCAGCTCGCGGACAGCGAGGACCTCGCGTATCCCGCGTACGGCGAGCCGCTCCCCGCGTTCGAGCTGCGGGACCCGGTCGCGGGGGTGACCGTCGACAGCGAGGCCCTCGACCGAACCGCGGTCGTGACCGGCGTCTTCATCAGCTGTCCCGCGGAGTGCGGCGTCCTCCTCCGACGACTGGCGGGGGTCCAGCGGCGCGTCGCCGAGGCGGGGCTGACCGACGAGGCGGTGTTCCTCCCGATCACGTTCGACCCCGAGCGCGACGACGCGGCGGCGTTCCGCGAGAACGCCGAGTCGATCGGCGCGGACCTCGACGCGGACAACTGGCACTATCTCCGCCCGGAGAGCCCGGAGCAGGCGAAAACGGTGGTCGAAGAGCGGCTCGGGATCGGCTTCGAGCGCACGACCGAGAGCGACCGGCTCCCCGGCTACGACTTCACGCACATCGTCGTCACCTTCCTCGTCAACCCCGACGGCGTCGTGGAGCGGGCGTACCGCGGCGAGCGGATCGACCGCGACCGCGTCGTCGGCGACATCGAGGCGGTCGCCGACGCGTTCGACGAGGCGTGACGACCTCCGGAGCGCTCGGCGAGGCGTGACGGCGGGGGAACGCACATGACGCCCGGGCGTGTACGGACCCGACGATGAACGTCGACGTGCTGCTGTACGACGGCTTCGACGAGCTGGACGGGATCGGCCCGTACGAGGTGTTCGACTACGCGCTGGGCTACGCCGCCGAGGGCGACGACCGCGCCGGACGCGTCCGATACGTGAGCCTCGACGAGCGCGAGTCGGTCACCGCGAGCCACGGGACCCGCGTCGGCGTCGACGGCGTCCTCCCGGAGCCGGACGCCGTCGACATCCCCGACCTCCTCGTCGTCCCCGGTGGCGGGTGGAACGCCCGCGACGAGGAGGCCAGCGCATGGGCGGAGGCACAGAAGGGCGACGTGCCGCTCGCGCTCGCCGACCACCACGCGGCCGGCACCCGGATCGCGTCGGTGTGTACCGGATCGATGCTGCTCGCGGAGGGCGGCGTCACCGACGGCCGACGCGCGGTCACGCACGCCGGCGCGATAGACGAGTTGCGCGAGTCGGGCGCCGAGGTCGTGGACGCGCGCGTCGTCGACGACGGCGACCTGCTCTCCGCGGGCGGCGTGACCTCGGGGATCGACCTGGCGCTGTACGTCGTCGAGCGGGAGTTCGGCCGGGAGGTCGCCGACCGCGTCGCGACCGTCATCGAGTACGAGCGTCGCTACGAGGTCGCCGGCCGGGGAGCATAAGAGGCCGGTACGTCGTCGAGCGGCGTCGCCGCGTCAGTCGTCGCCGTCGTCTGGGAAGGGCGCGCCCGTTTCGGCGTCGCCGCTCTCGGTCGCGCCGTCGCGGGCGACCGTGATCACGGTGGAGTCGAGCTCGCTCCGGAGGAACGATTCGATGTCGGGGTCGGAGAGCAGCTTCTGGACCATTCGCCGCCAGCGACCGGCCTGCTTCGAGCCGATGACGACGACGTCGGCCTCCTCGGCGACGATCTCCTCCAAGATGGTCTCCTCGACGAGGAACCCACGTCGGACGACGTACCGCGCGCGATCCAGCTTCCCGACGTGACTTTCGACGGCGCGCTTGAGGTCGCTTCGCGAGACGCCCCCCGGGTTCTGATACAGGTCCACGTGGAGGACCGTGAGGTCGGCGTCGCGCTCTTCGGCGACGCGGACGGCCTCCCGCAGCGTCGCCGCCGAGTGCGACGACGGCGGGTACCGGACCGGGACCACGACGAGAGTCATGTCTGTTTCGTTGCATGGGGAGTATAAATACGCTGTCGGTCCGAGTGATCGCGTTGAGAACCGGGCCCGCTCTTCACGGGACGGGAGCGCCGGTCACCGCCGCGAACTGCGCCGGGTCGAACCGGACGCCGCCGACGGTGTCTATCCACGGGAGCCGCCGTAGCCGTCGGGCGCGCTCGTGCGAGACGCGGACGACGGCGAACCCGGACCGGTGGTGGAGCACGAGTCGGCCGGACGTCCCCACGATCCCGAGCAGACCGGTGACGAACGCGTCGTGGTCGGTCGAGTCGGGACGCTTCACGAACAAGAACGCCTCCGCGTCGGGGTCCGGCCCCGAGACCTCGATCGACGCGCCGAACCGCTCCGCGAGGCTCATCGGTCCCCGGTCATCTTCGCCGCCTGTTCGATCCAGTCCGCGGCCCGGCTCGTCGACGCCCGCGTGATTTCGGCGACCGTCTCCGGATCGAGCGTCGACAGGTGGGCGACCGTCTCGATTCCCTTCTCGCGAAGCCGGCTCGCGTACGTGGGGCCGATGCCGGAGACCGATTCGAGCTCTTTCGGCTCGCCGTGGCCGCCGAGCCGCTCCTGTAACGCGACGATCCGTTCGACCGGAATCGACAGCCGCTCGGCGAGTTCCTCGGGGTCCTGCCGCACCAACGACTCGAGGTCCGTGACGCCGGCGCGGCCGAGCCGGTCCGCGACCGCGGAGCCGTTCTCCGGGTCGACCTCCACGAGAGCGCGCCGGAACGCCTCCATGCGCTCCCGTTCGTCGAGGTCGGTCTCGCCGTCGTCCGCGTCCGCGCCGCTGTCCCCCTCGGCGCCGCCGTCATCGTCGGGTGTACCGTCCGACCCCGTCGACGCGTCCGACTCCGCGCTCGAATCGCCCGGCGTCTCCGGATCGGCGTCGGGCCCCTCGACCTCCTGCTCCTCGACGTCGGGCTCCGCGGCGAGGACGAGGTCGACGGACGCCCCGGGCTCCGCGAGGGCGTAGGCGTCGGGGAACTGCTCGACGACGGCTCCGGGCGTCGTCGTCGGGTCGGCGGTCCGTTCGACCGTTCCGAGAGTGAGGCCGGCGGCCGCCAACCGGCGGACCGCGGCCTCGCGCGACAGACCTCCCAGCTCCGGAACGTCGACGTACTCCGCCTCGGGTCGGTCGGGGCGCTCGCGCGGCGCGCGCAGCCGGAACGATACCTCGCTGAGGTTCGCCGAGACGGACGACTCGTCCAGCGAGGGGAGGTGCATCCGAATCCCGTCCTCGGTCTGCGTCAGGTTCGCTTTGAGCGTGAAATCGACGTCGTCGACGCGGTACCGCTCGCTCGACAGGTCGTCGTCGGCCGCCTCCAGCGCCGCGCCGAGGGTCGAGAAGACCGCCTTCGGTTCCAGTGCCGGCCGCTCCGCCTCCAGCTCGTGCACGCGGTCCCGAAGCCGCTCCCGGTCGTCGGTCAGCCTCGAGAGCTCGTGTTCGAGCGCGTCGCGTTCGATCCGCACGTCCAGCACGTCGGTCTGGAGCCGAACGAGCGACTCCTGCTGCTCGGTGATCACCCGCTCGACCGCGGCCCGTTCGACGGTGTCGAGCTTGTCGACGTCGAGGTGCGGTATCTCCGTCAGCTGGAACGTCTCGGCGATCCGGAACGAGTCGCCGGCGTCGAACCGCTCGCTCATGGGCGGCGCGACTCCGGCGGCACGGGGGCGATCGTGAGGCGGACCTCGCTCGCGATGTCGGCGTCCACCTCGTACTCGTCGACGACGCGATGGTTGAGCGGGACCGCGCTCACGACGGGCTTGTACGCGCGGACCTCGTTCGTCTCCGGGTCGCGGATCTCCCGGCCCTCCATCGACAGCGTCAGTTCCAGGTCCGCCTGGACGTCGGCGAAGCGGAGCCAGGACGCGTCGAGGTCGTACGCGAGCTCGCCGCTCTCGATATCCCGTTCGATCGCCCGCTGTGCGGCCAATGACCGACGGTCCAGTTCCTCCTGTCCCTCGGCGACCGAGAACGCGACCGCGCGGATGAACTCCGTGAGCGGCCGCGCGAGCCACTCGTCAGTCGGCACGGTCGCCTCCGGGTGCCGGCTCGGAATCCGCCGGTGGACCCGCGCGCACGGGGCGCGGCGTGGATTCGAGACGCGCGGCCAGTCGGGCGTTCGCGTCCGCCGCTCGGTCGAACCGGCGCCGACCGATCACCGACCGCGTGTCCGCCCTGAGCCCGCTCGCTCGCTCCTCGTCGCCGCTTTCGCGGTCGTCTTCGTCGCTCGCGCGGTCCGTCACGCTCACGTCGACGTCGACCTCGATCGTCGCCTCGCTGAATCGGTACCAGGCGGGCGCGATCCCCAGTTCGAGCAGGGACCGGCGCTCCGGCGGGGCCGCCTCCGCGGTGACCCCGCCGTCGGCGTCGATCGTCCGGGTGACCGACGGGACGACCTCGACCTCCGTCTCCGCGAGCGACGCCGCCGTCTCGGCGGTGTGCGCGTCGAGCGCGGTCTGGGCGTCGATGAGGCCCGCGGCCAGCAGGTAGACGAGGTCGTCGAACGGGACGTCCGCGACCGGCTGGGTCGGTCGGCGGCGGGCGATACTGGCCGGTGATACGTGATGGGCTCGTAATGGCATTGATGTCGGTGTCGCTGGTGCGGTTCGGGCGTCGCGGTCGAGCGTGCGGCGCTCGCCGTCGACGGCCGGGAACCGGCTCGATCACTCCTCAGTCGTGCGGTTGTCGACGGTCTCGACCTCGGGGAAGAGGTACGGCGGCTCCGGCACCGGGACCATCGTGGTCTTCAGTTTGCTCGTCCCGTGGACCTCCTTACCGAACTTGCGGTTGTGGCTCACGTCGGTCTGGATGCTGCCGCCCCAGAGGCCGAACCCGGCGTGCGCCTCGGCGCTGACGTCGATGTTCGTCTCTCGTTCGGTGGTCGTTTTGATGTCCATCTCGACCTCGATGACGGCCTCCGAGAACTGGTAGAACGTCGGGAACAGCCCCGCCTGCAGCAGCGAGACGTCGATCGCGTCCGCCGAGGAGTAGGTGACGTCGCCGTTGGAGTCGATCGTCCGCGTGATCGCCGGGACGACCTCGATCTCCGTCTCCGCGAGCGTCTTGGCGACCTCGACCGAGTTCATGTC
>NZ_JAWOBM010000012.1:0-90733 GCF_046498025.1 Halorubrum sp. | reverse complement strand
GGCATCCTCGCCGTCCGCCGAGCGAAGTCCGGTGACCTCAAACGCCTCGCCCGCGCGACCGGCGGCCGCGTCGTCTCCAACCTCGAGGACATCGAGTCGGACGACCTCGGCTTCGCCGGCTCCGTCGCCCAGAAGGACATCGGCGGCGACGAGCGCATCTTCGTCGAGGACGTCGAAGAGGCGAAGTCCGTCACCCTCATCCTCCGCGGCGGCACCGAACACGTCGTCGACGAGGTCGAGCGCGCCATCGAGGACTCGCTCGGCGTCGTCCGCACGACGCTGCTCGACGGGCAGATCCTGCCCGGCGGCGGCGCCGCCGAGGCCGAGCTCGCGCTGCAGCTCCGCGACTTCGCTGACTCCGTCGGCGGCCGCGAGCAGCTCGCCGTCGAGGCGTTCGCCGACGCGCTGGAAGTCGTCCCGCGCACTCTCGCCGAGAACGCGGGTCTCGATCCCATCGACTCGCTGGTCGACCTCCGCTCCCGCCACGACGCCGGCGAGTTCGGCGCCGGTCTCGACGCCTACACGGGCGACGTGATCGACATGGAGGCCGAGGGCGTCGTGGAGCCGCTCCGCGTCAAGACCCAGGCCATCGAGTCCGCCACCGAGGCGGCCGTCATGATCCTGCGCATCGACGACGTCATCGCGGCCGGCGACCTCAAGGGCGGCAGCTCCGACGACGGCGGCGACGAGGGCGGCCCCGGCGGCGCGCCCGGCGGCATGGGCGGCGGTATGGGCGGCATGGGCGGCATGGGCGGTGCGATGTAAGCGAGGTTCTGAAAGAACCTCACTGCCGAGCGGGGAGCGTCGCGACCCGCGAGGCGTAAGCGTCCAATAGGACAACTACACTCACCCACGCCGACGCCACCCCTCGCTGCACCGACCCGCCGACCGACCGTCGCGCCCCCTCGGGCCCGACGACACGCGATTTTTATCGACGACCGACCGCGTAGCCGCCGGCTCGTCCCGCCGACGGACTCCGAGCGGTCGCCCCACCGACACGACGATAACACCGGTGTCACCACCCGACACGAGTGTTCGCGAGCGATTAAGTGTCGTCCGGCCCTCCGATCGATCGACGAAATGGACCCGGCGCCGCTCGACGTTCGCTGACTCCGCCGAGGGGCGACGACGGTTCCGATTCGCCTTCACTTCACCATGCCACAGCAGAAAGCGGACTACGCAGACGACGCGGAGATCGACGACTCGCTCGACCAGGTGCCCGACGACGAGACCCTCGAGGAGACGGTCGCGAACTTGGAGGAGCACGGGTTCGACGTTATCGCCGTCGACGACGCCGCGGACGCACTAGACGCGGTCGAGGCCCAGATCCCCGCGGGCGTCTCCGTGATGAACGGTCACTCGACGACGCTCGAGGAGATCGGATTCGACGAGCTCCTGAGCGAGGGCGACCACGAGTGGGAGAGCCTCCCGGACGAGATCTGGGGCATCGACGACGACGCCAAGCGGCAGGCCGCACGGCGGCGGTCGCAGACGGCCGACTACTTCCTGGGGGGCATCAACGCGATCGCCCAGACCGGCGAGCTCGTCGCCGCCGACCTCTCCGGTAGCCGCGTCGGGGCGTACCCGTTCGCCGCCGGCAACGTGATCATCGTCAGCGGCGTCAACAAGGTCGTCCCCACGCTCGACGACGCGTTCGACCGGCTGGAGTCGGTCGCGTACCCGCTGGAGAACGAGCGCGCCCAGGAGGCGTACGGGGTCGAGTCGGCCGTCGCGAAGCAGCTGATCTACCGGCGTGAGACCGAGGAGGGCCGGACGACGGTCGTCCTCGTGCGCGAGCGGCTCGGGTACTGAACGCGGATCGACAGCGACGCGTCGCGCGTTTTTTGGGGTTTCGAACCCTCCCTCGGCGACGGTCTCGCGGCTCGCGAAGTGCTCGCCGCGAGAAGTACGGGCCGGGAGGGATCCACGCGAGCGAAGCGAGCGTGGAGCCAGTCGGACCGCATCGCGGTCCGACGGGATTCGAACCACGGTCACTCCGCAGGCTCCGTTCCCTGATTCGAATCCCTTCTGGCGTTTTCACTGCTCCCTTTGGTCGCAGGAAAACGGGCCGGGAGGGATTCGAACCCCCGACCGTCCGGTTAAAAGCCGGACGCTCTCCCTAACTGAGCTACCGGCCCAGACACGAATTCGTAAGGAGAGACCACGGATAAACGTTTAGAAACCGCACGCGGCGGGGCCCATCGGCCGGCAGACCCGAAACGGTTTCCGGGGGGGTGCCGTCGCCGAGAGCATGGACTTCGATATGCGCGCGTTCGCCGCGGCGCTCTGTCGGTTCGCCTCCACCGCCGGCGAGGAGGCGGTCGCGGCCGACTTCGTCGAGGGACAGCTCGACGACCTCGGCTTCGAGACGTACGCGTGGGACGCCGACGCCGATCTCCTCGCCGACCACCCCTCCTTTCCCGACGACCTCGACGAGGCGGACGTGGCGGGACGCCGGAGCGTCGGCGGCGTGCTCGAACTCGGCGGAGCGAGCGCGGGGGACGACGGAACCGAAGGTGAGGCGGGCGACGCCGCCGGCGACGCGCCGACGGTCGTGCTGAACGGCCACATCGACGTGGTGCCGGCCGAGCCCGCGGAGTGGTCGAGCGGCCCCTTCGAGCCGGAGTGGGGAGAGAGCGACGCCGGCGAGACCCTCACCGCCCGCGGCTCGACGGACATGAAGTCGGGGGTCGCGGCGTGCGTGGGCGCGGCGCTCGACGTGCGCGACGCCGTCGACTCCGGTGAGTTCGACCTCCCGGACGCGGGGGTGCGAGTCGTCGTCGAGGCGGTCGCGGGCGAGGAGGACGGCGGCTACGGCGCGGCGACCGCGGCGCTCGCGAACCCGTACCCGTTCCAGCGCGACGCGGCCATCGTCGCGGAGCCGACCGAGCTGCGCCCCGTGGTCGCCTGCGAGGGCTCGCTGATGGCACGGCTGGAGCTGACCGGGCGGAGCGCGCACGCCGCCACGCGCTGGGGCGGCGAGGACGTCCTCCCGCGATTCGAGGCCATCCGGGGGGCGTTCATGGACCTCGAGGCGGAGCGCGGGGAGTCGGTCGACCACCCATTGTATACGGAGTTCCCGGTGCCGTGGCCGGTGGTCTGCGGGACCGTCGAGGCCGGGTCGTGGGCGTCGACGGTCCCGGCGACGCTGACGGCCGAGTTCCGGATCGGGGTCGCGCCGGGCGAGACGGTGAGCGAGGTGGAGGCGGCGTTCCGCGAGCGGCTGGCGGCGGTCGCCGCCGAGGACCCGTGGCTGCGCGAGCACCCGCCGACGTTCGAGCGGTTCTCCGTGCAGTTCGAGCCCGCCGAGGTCGCCGTCGACGAGCCGATCGTGGAGGCGGCGCGGGCTGGCCTCGTCGACGCCGGGCTCCCGAACCCGGAGCCGACCGGGGCGACCTACGGCGCCGACTCCAGGCACTTCGTCGCGGCGGGGATCCCGGCCGTGTTGTTGGGGCCGGGGACGGTCGCGGAGGCGCACTACCCGGACGAGACGATCGCGTGGGGAGAAGTCGAGCGCGGACGGGCGGCGATCGCGGCCGCGGTCGGTCGGTTCGCCGAGGGCTACTCGGAACCGTCGGCGGCGAAGTAGTCGTCGAGCGCCTCTGCCGCGATCGTCCCCGGCTCGGCGTTTCGGTTCGAGGCGCGTCGGCGGAGCTTCATGTAGGTGTCGAGCGGGAGCCGAAGGTCGATGTGGCCGAGATCGACGCCCGTCTCGCGGACCGCGGTCTCGATGTCGGCGCCGTCGTTGACGGCGGACGCGACGGAGCGCACCTCGCGCACCGTGAGGTCGCCGTCGATCACCGTCCACGCGAGCAGGTAGCGGTCGGTGCCGCCGAGGCGCGCGACGTGTTTCGCCGCGCTCGGCGCGATCCGACCGCTCGCGACCTGGCGTCGGATCGCCTGCGGGAGGTCGTGGACGCGGGCCCACTTGCGGATGAACGCGACGGAGACGCCGTCTCCCGCGCACTCGGCCGCCGCCTTGTACGAGCCGACGCCGCGGACGAGCGCCGCGCACGCGGCCGCCCCACGCAGCATGAGCACGTTGTCCTCGTCGCCGACGTCGCCGGCCGCGAAGCGGGCCACCGTCTCGGCCGCCTCGGCGACGCTCTCGGGGTCGTCGGGGTCGAAGCCGACCGCCTCCGCGGCCCGCTCGCCCGTCACCTCGGGGTCGGACCGGACGACGGGCTCGCCGACGGGAGAGCGGCGGTCCGCGCGGGAGTCCTCGGTCATACCACTCCCTTCGGGTGTACACACATAAGCGGCCGGCACCGGGGCAGGATTCGCTCACGACCGCGACGGGCCACAAAGAACCGAGAAACGACTGAGAGCGGCCCGCAGTGGACGGCGAGGCCCCGATGGCGACGACGTGGTTTATAAATAGATCGCGAGGCGGCGTCACGACTGTTTATAAACGAACGCGCGGTGGCGCGTGCCTCCGAGCGCCCACCGGGCGCGAGTAGCGAGGGACCGGAGGTCCCTCTGACAGCCGGCGGCGGAGCCGCCGGCGAGAGCACGCGCGAGGGAGCCCGCGGCCGCCGCCGGCGGCCGCGGCGAGGCTGGGGAGGTGTGAGGTGCTGTGCGGTAGCGGTCGGGTGGGACTCAAAGGGGCAGCCGCGAGGGCGAAGCACGCCGTAGCAAGCACCGCAAGGAGCGAGTGGAACGAGCGACTGAGGAGCGCAGCAAGGCGCGCGAGTAGCGAGGGCGACCGAAGGGAGCCCTCGACTGGCGAGCGGCCGATAGGCCGCGAGCCCCTCGCGGCTGGGGCTTTGGAAGCGTTCACCGCCGATCTGTCTTCGACTACTTACAGTCGAGCGGCAGCGAGGCGCGAAGCGCCTCTGGCAGCCGGCGGCTTCGCCGCCGGCGACTGGGGCTTGGGAAGTGGCCACCGCGCTGGCGACTGCGTAGGAGCGGTCGATGAGACGAATACCGACGGAAGATACGTATAAATCACACCCGTTCAGTCGGCGACGCAACCCTTACGCCGCGTGACCGTCAAAACCGGGTATATGACCGACGAACGCGACGACGACCGCCACAAATTCTCCGCGGGGCAGGGCGTCGACGCCGACTACGAGGAGTTCACCCTCGACCCCGAGGAGATCGACGCCGACCCGAACACGGTCGACCCCGTCGACTCCCGCGTCCTCACCGATATCCTCGACAAGCGCAACGTTGAGAGCGACGCCATCGACGTCGAGCGCCTGATCGACGTCGGGCTCTCGTACATGGGGATCAACCGCTTCGAGGAGGCGACGGAGACGTTCGAGCGCGCGGCGCAGTTCGCCGAGGAGGACTCGCTCGAAGCGCAGGAGGCGTGGGTGAACAAGGGGGCGGCCCACGCCGAGTTAGAGGAGTACGACCAGGCGATCGGCGCCTACGAGGAGGCGCTGCGGATCGACGACTCCTCCGAGCACGCCGCGACCGCCGAGACCAACCTCGCGTACGCGCTCTGGGAGTTCGGCCGCACCGAGCAGGCGCTCGAACACGCCGAGCGCGCCGTCGAGACCGACCCGCGCTTCGCCGAGGCGTGGTACAACCGAGGGTTCCTGCTGGTGGAGCGCGGGCTCGCCGAGGACGCCGTCACCTGCTTCGACAACGCGATCCGCCTCGGCTACCGGAACGCGGGCGTCTTAGAGGAGAAGGCGCGCGCGCTCGAAGAGGCCGGCGAGCACGAGCAGGCCGAGGAGGTCGCCGACCGCGCCGACGAGATCCGCCGCGAGGCCGAAGAGCAGATGATCGAGGAACAGACCGGGCAGGCCCCCGGGCCGGGCGGTCTCGGAAACCGCGGCGGCCGCGGCGGCCAGCCGGACGCGGGCCGACAGCGGGGCGAGCGCGGCGAGCCGGCCGAGCCCCCGGAGCGCGAACTGCAGGGCGAGGGGCCCGAGGGGTTCTGAGATGGACCGGGGGGGTTCCGGGATGCTCCTGCGCGAGCGCGAGACCGCGGAGGGGACGCTCGTCTCCGTCTGCGACGCGGACTGTCTCGGCGAGACGTACGAGGACGGTCCCGTGACGCTCACCGTCACCGAGGAGTTCTACGGCGGCGACGAGGCCGTCGAAGCCGACGCCGAGGAGGTCGTCGCCGGGCTCCACCGCGCGCAGGTCGCGAACATCGTCGGCACCGAGGCCGTCGGCGTCGCGGTGGAACACGGACTCGTCGACGAGGAGACCGTTTTGGAGTTCGAGGAGACCCGACACGCACAACTGCTCTGGCTGTGAGCGGGAGGGCATGAAGCGAGTCACGAGGGAGGAGCTGGCGGACCGGCTGGGCCCGCTCCCTCCGTCGGACGCGTTCTGGAACCGCGCGGTCGAGGCCGGGCGCGGCGTCATCGGCGTCGCGCCGGCGGTCGTCGGTGAGGACGGCGAGGACGCGGAGCGAGCGCGTCGGAACCGGCGCCGACGCGGGGTTCCCGGCCCGGACGGCCCGCTCTCGACGGGCGACATCGTCGACGTCGGCGACCACTCGTTCGTCGTCGTCGCGGTCGAGGAGACGGCGGCCGGGGGGCGGCGGTATCGGATCGACCTGGTCGAGCCGCGGTCGGACGAGTGACCCTGTTAAGATAGAGACCGGAGCGACCGCGCTACAGATCCGCGACGTCTTCGATCGCGTCGGTGAGTTCCGTCACGCTCTCGACGGTGTGTTCGCCCATGTGACCGATGCGGAACGTCTCCTCGGCGATGTCGCCGTACCCGTTCGAGAAGGCCATGTCGTACTCCTCGCTCACCGCCTCGATCGTCGCGGCGACGTCGATGCCCCGCGTGTTCTCGATGCAGGCGACTGTCTGCGACTCGTACCCCTCCTCGGGGAACATCGCGAAGTGCTCGTCGGCCCAGTCGTGGACGTACGCCATCATCTCGCGGTGGCGCTCGTCGCGGGCGCGGTGTCCCTCGTCGAGCATCCGCTTCATCTGCTTGCGGTACGCTAACATGATCGGGATGGCGGGCGTCGAGTGGGTCTGGCCCTTGCGCTCGTAGTAGTCGATCGCGCGCCGGAAGCCGCCGTACCACGAGGAGGTGCCCTTCTCGACCTCGCGGTCGTAGGCGTCCTGGCTGACGACGCAGACCGCGAGCCCCGGCGGCATCGCGAACGCCTTCTGCGTGGACGCGAAGATCGCGTCGATGCCGTGTTCGTCGATATCGACGTAGTCGCCGCCGAGCGAGGAGACGGCGTCGACCGCGAAGTAGGTGTCCGGGTACTCGCTGATCACGTCGCCGATCTCCTCGATCGGATTGCGGACGCCGGTCGACGACTCGTTCATGACGCCCGCGACCATGTCGTACCCCTCGTCGCTGGATTCGAGCGCCTCGCGGACGTCCTCGGGCTTGACCGCGTTCCCCCACTCGTACTCCAGCCGGGTGACGTCCTTGCCGAGGCGCTCGGCGACGTTGGCGAAGCGCTCGCTGAAGCTCCCGCAGGTCGGCACCAAGACGCGCTCGTCGACGAGGTTGAGCGTCGACGCTTCCCAGAACTCCGTGCCGGAGGCCGTGAGGATGATCACGTCGTTGTCGGTGCCGAGGAACTCCTTGGTGTCCTCGACGATGGTGGTGTACAGGTCGGTCATCCGGTCCATCCGGTGGCCGAACGTCGACTCCGTCATCGCCTCGATCACGTCGTCAGGGACCTCCGTGGGCCCGGGGATGTACAGCGTCTTGTCGTCGTAGTCGTCTCGGTATTCGCGTTTTCTCGTCACGGGATCCACCTGATGGATCGTACCGGGTCGCGCGAGGGTATGTTCCTTGTGATACGCTCAGTTCCTCGTGAGACGCTCAGTTCCTCGTGAGACGCTCAGTTCCTCGTGAGACGCTCAGTTCCTCGTGAGACGCTCAAACACGGGGAGCGGCGACCGGCGGTCGAGACGCTCAGAACAGTCGCCGTTCGATCGCCCGGCGGAGCCGCCCGGGTCGGCTCGCGCCGTAGACGACGAGCGTCCCGTGTTCCGCCGTCACCGGGTCCGCTCCGCGACCGAACAGCCGGTCGACGAGCCCGCGCTGGACGCCGCTGACGACGAGGACGTCCGCGTCGTCGGTCGCGGTCTGGACCGCGGCGTCAGTGCCCGCGTCGACGACCCGCGTCTCGACCGGCGCCGCGCACAGGTCCGCCAGTTCGGCGAGGTAGTCGTCCGTCGTGTTCCGGCGGCTCTCGGGCGAGTCGCCGCCGACCGGGAAGTGGAACGTGACGGTCGCGCCGACCGCCGTGGCGAGCGCGTCGGCGATCGCGACCTTCGCCGGGTCGAACGGCCCCTCGTCGGTGACGACGGCGACGCGCTCGACGGTGTCGTGGTCGAGGTTCGACACCTCGATGGCGTCGCAGGGAGCGTGCGCTTCGATCCAGTCGGCGTCGCTGCCCAGCAGCGTGTCGAACCCCTCCGAGCGCTCGATGATCAGCGTGTCGGCGTCGACCTCCGCGGCGTAGTTGACGACGGCGTGTCGGGTGTCGTGGCTGACGACCTCGCCGTACCGGATCGGGATCGTCGAGTCGGTCGCCCGGTCGGCCATTCGCGCCTCGAACGCCTCGTCGGCCTCGGTGAGCGTGGCGGCCGACTGCGGGAGGGGCGTCTGGTCGGGCGTCTCGTCGAACCGCGCGACGCGGACGCCGCCCTCCCGGGTGCGTGCGAGGTCCGTGGCCAGGTCGATCAGCGACCGCTCGACGGCGGGCGGGGTCGCCTCGGTGACCGCCACGAGGACCTCGTCGCCGTCGGTCCCGACCGCGGACTCGGTCTGCTCGACGACGTCGCGACCGACGCTCCGTCGGAGGGCGTCGGTCATCGCCCCCTCGCGGTCCACGCCGCCCCGGCGGGAGACGAAGAGGTGGTACCACGCCATCGAGCCGACGATGATGACGACGGCGCCGACCAGCGGGACGAAGCCGATGTACCGGAGCAGCACGAACCCGCCGACGACCCCCACCAGCTGCGGGACGGGGTACAGCGGCGACCTGAAGCTGGGGTCGTACGCCTCGATCGACCCCTGACGGAAGGCGATCAGCGCGACGTTGATCAGGATGAAGACGAGGATCTTGAACGCGCTGGCGAGCTTGGCGATGTCGTCGATGGGGACGAACGCGATGAGGACGAGCAGCACGCCGCCGGTGATCGTGATCGCGTTGACGGGCGTCTCGAACCGGTCGCTGACGGTCTCGAAGACGTCGGGCGCGAGCCCGTCCCGACTCATGGCGAAGGGGTACCGCGACGAGGAGAGGATACCCGCGTTGGCGGTGCTGATCAGCGCGAGCAGCGCCGCGACGACGACGGCGGCGACGCCGATCGGGGGCAGCGCGTTGACGGCGGCGACCTCCATCGGCGTCTCGGTGTTCGTGAGCGCGGCCGCGTCCGCGACGCCGACCATGACGGTCACGATGGCGACGTAGATCCCGGCCGTGATGACGAGCGATCCGAGGATCCCGAGCGGGAGGTTCCGGTCGGGGTTCTCCACCTCCTCGGCGACGCTCGCGATCTTCGTGACGCCGGCGTAGGAGACGAACACGAACCCGGTCGCGCCGAGGATCCCGTCGATCCCGCCGTCGAAGAACCCCTCGAAGCGGGCGCCCTCGACGCTCGGGGCCCCGACGACGATGAACCAGACCATCACCGCCAGCATGACCGCGACGATGGCGATCTGCATCCGGCCGGTCTGTTTCGCGCCGACGACGTTCAACACGATGAGCAGGGTCGCGACCGTCAGCGCGACCGGCGTCACGGGCAGGTCCAACAGCAAGACGAGGTACGGCGCGCCTCCGACCAGCGCCAGCGCCCCCTTGAACGTCAGCGAGAACCACGTCCCGACGCCCGCGATGGTGCCGAACAGCGGGCCCATCGCGCGCTCGATGTAGAGGTACGTCCCGCCGGCCTCGGGCATCGCCGTCGCCATCTCCGACTTGCTCAGCGCCGCCGGCAGCACCAGCACGCCGGCGAGGAAGTACGCGAACACGACCGCCGGCCCGGCCATTTTCATCGCCAGCCCCGGCAGGATGAAGATCCCGCTCCCGACCATCGCGCCGATGCTGATGGCCGTCACCGCGGGCAGGCCGAGGTCGCGCTCCAGTTGCTTGCCCATCAGCGGGCGGGGGACACGGCGGGCCGATTCCGTCGGAGCGATACCGCGGCGGAGAGAGGGATCTGCGAGTCAGTCACGTGTGGGAGGGCTTTCGGTACCGGGCGATAAATGGCCCGATTGGGCGGCGGGCAGTCCCGGCTTACCGCCAGTGCCAGAAGTCGTTCCCGTCCTCCTCGACGGGGTCGGTGCGCTCGCGGAGGTCGACGACGTCCGCCTCGGTCGGCTCGTGGTCGTCCGGGAGCGCCTCCATGCACTCGAAACAGAGGAAGAACTCGGCGCCGTCGACGAGCTCCAGGGTCATCCCCTGCGTCGACTCGAACGCGAAGTTCCACAGGTCGCCGATCCCGCCGGCGATCCTGACGGACCGCTCGCAGACGTCACACGACTCCGATGCCATACTGAGGGTAGCGGCTCGGAGCGCTAATGCGTGTCGCCGTCGTACGCGGATCGGAGCGCAGTGTTCGATTGCGAGGTAACGGCGGGGACCCACGCTAGCGCCCGAGTCGGTCGTTTATAAATGGATGAGTGCGGATCGCCGGTGACCGCCTCCAAAGCCCCGGCCGATTACTTATAAACATCTAACCACTGATCACCGGTGACCGCCTCCAAAGCCCCAGCCGCGACGACTCGGGGGCCTTGCTGCGCTCCTCGCTCGCGATACTCGCTGCGGTGCTTGCTGCGGCCGCCTTCGTCCTCGCGACTGCCCCTTTGAGTCCCACCCGACCGCACCGTAACCACACCTCACGCCTCCCCAGCCTCGCCGCGGCCGCCGCCGGCGGCCGCGGGCTCCCTCGCGCGTGCTCTCGCCGGCGGCTCCGCCGCCGGCTGTCAGAGGGACCTCCGGTCCCTCGCTACTCGCGCCCGGTGGACGCTCGGAGGCACGCGCCACCGCGCCTCTATTTATAAATCGTCGTCCGTCACGCGCGCCCGGTCGTCGATCACGTGCGCGTCCTCGGGATCGAAGCCGACGACGACCTCGCCGGAGAGGGGGTCGCGCGTCCGGACGAGGAGGTCGCGACCGCCCCAGTCGAGGGTCACGCGCGTCGTCTCGCCGAGGAACTCCGCGCTCGCGACCGTCGCCGCGAGCCGGCTCTCCCCCTCGTCGATCCGGAGGTACTCCGGGCGAACGCAGAAGGTGAGGCGGTCACCGACCTCGACGTCGCTGGTCTCGTCGATCCGGACGCGGAGCGTCTCGCCGCCGACGTCGACCGCGGCGGTGCGGGTGGGACCGTCGCTCGCGCCCTCGTCGGCGGCGGTGGAGACGTCCCCGCCGCTCGCGCCCTCGTCGGCGGTGTCTGCCCCCTCGACGTCCGTGGTCCGACCCGCGAACACGTTGTTGTCGCCGACGAACTCGGCGACGAAGCGAGTGGCCGGCTCGCGGTACACCGTCCGCGGGGGCGCGATCTGCTCGGGCGCGCCGTCTCGCATCACCGCGACGCGGTCGGAGATCGCCAGCGCCTCCTCCTGGTCGTGGGTGACGTAGACGGTCGTGATCCCGAGCTCGGACTGGATCGTCCGGACCTGCACCCGGAGGCGCTCGCGGAGCTGCGCGTCGAGCGCGCTCATCGGCTCGTCGAGGAGGAGGACGTCGGGGCCGGGCGCGAGCGCCCGCGCCATCGCGACGCGCTGCTGTTGCCCGCCGGAGAGGCTCTCCGGGTCGCGGTCGGCGGCGTCGGGGAGGTCGACCAGCTCGAGCAGCTCCGCGACGCGCTCGTCGCGGGTGACGCCCCCGGGCGGGTCGGCGAAGTTGAGCCCGTACGCGACGTTCTCGCCGACGGTCATGTGCGGGAACAGCGCGTAGTTCTGGAAGACGACGCCCACGTCGCGGTCCTCCGGCGGCACCCCCGCGACCGACTCGCCGAAGAAGCGGACCGTCCCGGCGGTCGGTTCCTCGAACCCCGCGATCAGCCGGAGCGTCGTCGTCTTCCCGCACCCGGAGGGACCGACCAGCGTGAAGAACTCGCCCTCACGCACCCGGAGGCTCACGTCGTCGACGGCGGCGGTGTCGCCGTAGCGCTTCGTCACACCGTCGAGTTCGACGGCCGGCGGGGCGCGGTCGGTGGCCGCGGCCTCGGCCGCGGCGTCGGTGACCGACCGCTCAAAGTCCACGGGTCTCACCCCCGAGGCGCTCGATGACGACGAAGCTGAGCCCGGTGACGACGAGGAGAACGACGCCCATTGCGGTCGCCGGTCCGAGCCGACGCCCGATGAACCGTTCGATGGCGACCGGCATCGTGTACGCGTCGGCCCCGGTGGCGAGCACCACCGTCGCCGTGAACTCGCCGATCGAGATGGCGAACGCGAACGCCGCGCCGGCGACGACGCCGGGCCACACTAAGGGGAGTTCCACGTCGCGGATCACCCGGGCCCGCGACGCGCCGAGCGCCCGGGCCGACTCGACCAGCGAGCGGTCCAGCCCCTCCAGCCCCGGCGCGACCGTCCGGACGACGAAGGGGTACCCCGCGACGGCGTGCGCGACCGCGATGGCGACCGCGCCGGACACCGCGATCCGCCACCCCGCGACCTCGACGCCGAAGACGAGCCCGCGCAGGAGCCCGAGCCCGACGACGATCCCCGAGACGGCGAGCGGCGCCATCGCGGCCGCGTCGACCAGCTTCCGGCCCCGGTACCGGCGCGTCGTCAGCACCGCGACGACGACGCCCATCGGCAGCGCCATGAGCGTCGCCGCCGACGCGAACAGGAGGGAGTTGCGGATCGCGGGCCACGGCCGCACCTGAAACGCCGCGCCCGTCTGCTGGCGGTCCACGAGGAACCGGTAGTGCTCCAGCGTGAGCGCGCCGTCGCCCCCCGTGACGCTCGCGAGGATCATCGAGCCGATCGGAGCGAGGAAGAGGACGGCCGCGACGACGGCGTAGGCGGCGAGTCCGACGCGGGGGAGGACCTCTCGTAGGGTCCGCCCCGACGGGAGCAGGGGCTTCCGGGGGAGCGGACGGACGCCGCGCGCGCGGACCGTGTGTCGCGCCTCGTAGCGCAGGTACGCGAGCAGCACCCCCAGCGAGATCACGAGCTCGACGATCGCCAGCGCGGCCGCCTCAGAGTAGCTCAGGTCGCGGACGAGCCGGTAGATGAACACCTCGATCGTCGCCAGCTGGAACCCGCCGAGGGCGAGGACGATGGGGAAGGTGCCGAAGGTGAACACGAAGGTCAGCGCCGCGCCCGTCAGCACGGCGGGGTACACCTGCGGCGCGACCACGTCCGAGAACGCCCGGAGCGGCCCCGCGCCGAGGCTTCGGGCCGTCTCGACCGCGCTCGCGTCGACCGACTCCCACGCCGCGGTCGTCACCCGGGCGACGAGCGGCGCGTTGTAGAAGGCGTGCGCGATCACGATCGCCTGGAGCGTGAACATGAGGTCGACGGACGGGAGTCCGAGCGCCGACAGGACGGCGTTGAGCGTCCCGTTGGTCCCGAAGGTGGCGACGAAGCCGACCGCGACCATGATCGACGGGAGGACGAACGGGACGATCGTCAGCGACCGCAGCGTCCGGCGGCCGGGGAACTCGAAGCGCGCGAGCAGGTACGCCGCCGGGAGCCCGAGCGCGACGCTGGCGACGGTCGACAGCGCGGCCTGGTACGCGGTGAAGCCGACGATACCGAGCCGGCGGTCCGGCGCGAGGAGCGCGCGGATGACGGCGAGCGGCGACTCGCCCGCGAACAGCCGGGCGAGCTCTCCGAAATAAAAGGGGTCCCGCAGCAGCGCGGCGAACACCGCGAGCGTGGCAGCGCCGTCGACGACGACCGCCTCGACGAGCACCGTGCCGACCGGGTAGTAGAAGGCGACGACGAGGACGACGCTCGTGAGGACCGCGAGCGCGGTCAGCAGGCGCCCCTCGATCCGGTCGCGGAGGGTCCGGACGCGACGGCGATTCCCGGCGGCGCGGTCCGGGCCCCCGTCGACACCGCGGTCCGATGCCTCCTCGGCGCCGTTGCGGCGGTCGGTCACGCCACCCTCAGTTTCCGGCGAACTGTCGCTCCCAGGCGTCGATCCACTCACTGACGGAGCCTTGGAGCTCGTCGTACGTGAACGTCACCGGTTCGGCCGGCTCCTGGGCGAGCTCGGCGTAGTCGTCGGGGAGCGTCGCGGTGTCGGTCGCCGGGAAGGCGACGTTGCGCTGGGCGATCTCGCCTTGGACCTCGGACTTCAGCATGAACGACATGAACTCTCGCGCCAGCTCCGGCTCGTCGGCGTCGGCGAAGAGCGCCATCCCCTCGGGGTTCGCGTACGCCTGGTCGTTGAGGAAGCGGATCTGGTGCTCTTCGAGGTCCTCGCCCGCGTCGGCCGCGAACACCTGGTCGGTCGAGTAGGAGACGACCATCGGCGCCTCCCCGTTGCTCCAAGCGGTGTACGCGTCGTCCCACGAGCCGAGCACTCGCACGTCGTTGGCCTGGAGGTCCGCCCAGTAGTCGAGGTAGCCGTAGTCGGGGTCGTCGTCGCCGCCGGCGACCGCCTCGTCGTCGCCGTCGCTCGCGACCCCGCCGTCGCCGAATCGGTGGATCGTGTGGAGTAGGAACGAGCGTCCCGTGGTGGAGCTGCCGGGGTTCTGCGCGATGAGCGCGCCGCCGTGCTCGTCGGCGAGCAGTTCCTCGAACGTCTCGGGGGCCTCGATCGCCGTGCCGTCGTAGACGAGGCTGACGTAGCCGGTGTCGAAGGGGACCGCCCGGTCGAACGGGTCGAACAGGAGCCCCTCGCGGACGTCGTCGAACCCGTCGATCTCCCCGCGCTCGGCGAACAGGTCGTCGTCGAGCCGGTCGTCGACGCGCACGAGGTCCTCGGTGGTGAGGCCGACGTAGAGGTCGGCGTCGATCGACGCGCCCGAGGCGGCCCGCTCGACGTAGTAGTTCAGCTCGTTGTCTGGGGTCGCCCACTCCAGTTCGGCGTCGACGCGCGACTCGAACTCCTCTTTGAGCCACTCGCCCGGGCTCACCGAGGGCGCGTCGATGAAGCTGGTGTACGTCGCGACGGTCAGCGTGGGGGTCTCCTCGTCGTCACCGTCGTCGGAGCCGTCCTCCCCGTTAGCCCCGTCGTCACCGTCGTCGTCCCCGTTCGACCCGTCGTCATCCCCGTCCTCCTCATCGTCGCCGGTCCGCTGTGCGCTACACCCGGCGAGCGCGACGGCGCCCGCAGCGCCGCCGAGCGTCAAGAACCGGCGGCGGGTGGATCGACCCGTCCGCCGTCGGGTCGGTCGATCGATCGACACCGCGTCGTCGGCCGAGTCTGCGTCGTTAGTCATTACTGGGTTGTCACACCGAGTTGTTATAAGGGATCCGTGTCGGCGACGGCGGCGGCATCGCTGACGGCGCGCGGCGACGGGGGGTGGGCGGCTCCGACGATATCGCTCCTGATACCGCCGTCGACACCCATTTACGAGAGGTGTGATTCGTACGCCCATGCACGAACCGTCGACAGGGGACGCCGCCGGAACGACGCGCCGTCGGGCGCTCGCCGCCGCAGCCGGCGCCGCGACCGTCGGCCTCGCAGGCTGTCTCGGCACCCGGGACGGCCCGGTGCCGGAGCCGAGGGTGACGAGCGACCGGATCGACGACGGCTGGCGGCTCCTCGACGAGTCGGAGAGCACGGCCTTCGAGCAGGAGTACGGGCCGGTGACGGTGCGCGCGCTCGAACGCACGCTGATATACGAGTGCGTCTCGGTCGCCGACGCGCTCGACGAGACGGTCGGCGCGAGCGGGTCGCCGGTCGTCTTCTTCGCGACCCGGATCGACCTCCGGCCCGCCCTCGACGGGCTGCCGGGGGGTGTCGGTCGCGATCGGGTGATGGCGGAGGTGGAGACGGCGGCGGTGGACGCGTTCCGCGCGCAGCTCCGGAACGCCGGGATCGAGGAGCTCGAGGCGGCCGACGAGGGGACCACGACGGTGACGGGGGGCCACACCGCGACGGCGTGGCGCTTCGAGGGCGAGTTCGCGCTCGACGGGCAGTTCCCCCTCCCGGACGGCTCCTCGACCACGGTCGAGGAGCCCGTGGACGTCACGGCGCGGCTCGCCGTGTGGCACGACGGTACCGACGTGCTCGTGGCGGGCGGCGCGTTCCCGGCAGAGGCCCTCACCGAAGTGATCGGCGAGGCGCTCCCCGAGTCGATCGACGGCGAGACCGCGGTGGAGTCGGTCACCGACACGGAGACCGCGGAGGCCCTCGCGACCGATCCCGCCGGCTTCGACGAGGAGATCTCGGCGCTGATCGTCTCGGTGGCGTGAGGTGAGGCCACGCGGAGGGCGCCGACGCGTCTGTCGCGCGAACCGACCCGTTTAATCCGCGTCCCCGACTCCCGACGGGTATGAGCGGCTTCTCCGAGTTCGAGGTGATCCCGGCGGTCGACGTACAGGACGGCGAGGTCGTCCAGCTGGTCGGCGGCGAGCGCGGCACCGGCAAGCGGTACGGCGACCCCGTCGAGGCCGCCGAGCGCTGGATCGAGGCGGGCGCGCGGACGCTCCACCTCGTCGACCTCGACGGCGCGTTCGAGGGCGAGCGCGTCAACGCCGACGCGATAGAAGCGGTGGTCCGAAGCGTTCCGAACGGGATCGGCCTCCAGCTCGGCGGCGGCATCCGAACCGCCGGGGACGCGCGCGACCTCCTCGACCTCGGGCTCGACCGGGTGATCCTCGGGACCGCGGCGGTCGAGACGCCGGAGATCGTCGCGGAGATCGACGAGACCCATCCCGGGAGCGTCGTCGTCAGCCTCGACGCGAAGGACGGCGAGGTGGTGGTGAGCGGCTGGACGGAGGGGACCGGCCTCAACCCGGCCGCGGCCGCGACGCGCTACGAGGAGCTCGGCGCGGGGGCGGTCCTCTTCACCAACGTCGACGTCGAGGGACAGCTGGCGGGGATCGACCGCGAGGCGGTCGAGAGCGTCGTCGAGGCGGTCGACGTCCCGGTGGTCGCCTCCGGCGGCGTGGCGACCGTGGACGACGTGGTCGCGCTGAAGGACGCCGGGGCGGCCGCGGTCGTCGTGGGGACCGCGCTGTACGAGGGGACGTTCACGCTGCGCGAGGCGCAGTCGGCCGCAGACGACGTCTAAATCGGGGGCCCGCGAGTCGCCGCTCGTTCCCGGCGTCGGCTATCCCTCGGGGCGCTCGCGCTGGACGACCAACACCGGGCCGAGGAAGCGCTCGGCGACCTGTTTCGACGGCATCCCGAAGACGAACGTCGTGACCGACGGGTCCGTCTCGCCCATCACGACCGCGTCGTGCGACTCGGCCCGGCCCGCGATGGCGTCGAGCGGGGCGTCCGCGTCCTCGACGAGCGTCTCGATCCCGTCGGGGCCCATCCCCCGGTCGACCAGCGTGGTCTGCACGCCGTTCAGGAACGACTCCCCGTCTTCGGGGGATTCGCCCTCGGCGAGGACGTGGTACAGCGTCACCGCGACGCCCGTGTCGGCGAACAGCCCCGCGACGAGCCGCGTGACCCGCTCGATGCCGACCGTGCCGCGGAGCGCGACGAGCACCGACTCCACCTGCGTCGCGCTGTTCGGGACCAGCACCGCGAGACAGTTGTGCTCGTAGATTTGTCGGTCGATCGTGGTCTCCTCGTCGTGAGTGAACACGAGGCGCGTCTCCACGTCGGCCCCCGCCGCGGCGAGCGCGTCGGCGAACTCGGCGAGCTTCGACATCGCCGTCTCGCCGAACTGCTCGCGCGCCTGTTCGGCCGCCGTCTGGTCGGGGATGACGTGGTACCCGAGTAGCACGACCCGGGCGTTCGCGAGCAGTTCCGGCGCGCCGTTCGGGAGGGATTCACCCTCCAGCACCGCCAGCGGGACCAACACGGACGGTCGTGCGGTCTGCGGGGGATCTCCGGCCTCCGATGGGTCGCCGGTCTCCGAGGGATCGCCGGCCTCCGGAGGTCCTCCGGTCTCGGTCGACGCGTCGGAGTCGGTCGGTTCTCCGCCGGTCTCGGTGGGTGTGTCGGTCATCTCAGAAGTCACCTTTGAGGTCGACGTCGGTCGCGTAGTACCGGTACCAGCCGTACGCCGCGAGCATGATCGCGACGCCGACGCCGATCGACGCCGGCTGCATGAACGCGATGAGCGCGAAGCTCGCGAGCCCGCCGACGCCGGCGACCGCGAACCCGGCCGGACAGCGGAACGCCGGGTCGTACCACGGCGGCCGCTCTCGCCGCAGCTGGATCAGCGCGACGCAGATCAGCCCGTACATCACGAGGTGGAGGAACGAGGCGACCTCCGCGAGCAGCGCCACCTGCCCGGTCGCGGTCAGGACGACGATCGGACCGCCGGCGAGCCCGAGGGCGACGTGCGGAGTGCCGTACGTGAGGTTGAGCCGGCTCGCGGTCTCGGGGATGATCTCGTCGCGGCTCACCGCGTACACCGCGCGGGAGGCGCTGAGGATGGAGGCGTTCGCGCTGGAGAACGTCGCCAGCAGCCCCGCGACCACGATCGCCAGCGCGCCCGGGAGCCCGACGAAGGACCGGGCGACCTCGACCATCGCGGTCTCCCCGAACTCGCCGAGCCGGGCGCTGCCGAACGCGCTCGTCGCGACGAAGATCGTGACGACGTAGAAGACGCCGACGAGGAGCACGGAGCCGACCATCGCCAGCGGCAGGTTCCGACTCGGCTCCGTGATGTCGCCCGCGACGGTCGCGACCTGCGCGAACCCCAGGTAGGAGGTGAACACGAGCGCCGCGGTCTGGAGCACCGGCAGCGCCCCGCCGGGAGGGAAGAACCGCTCCGGCGTGCGCTCGGCGCCGAACACGCCGAGCGCGTCGAGGGAGCCGTAGGTCAGAAAGAGCGTGAGGATGACCAGGAGGAGGATCACGATCCCGTTCTGGAGCGCCGCGGTGTTCTCGGTCCCGAAGAGGCTGAGGACGGTGAGCCCGACGCCGAACGCGACGCCGAGGGGGACCGCGGGGCTGACCGGGAGCGCGATCCCCGCTTCGAGGAACACCTGTCCGGCGTAGCTGCCGAGCCCGACGAGGTAGAACGCGGAGGCGAACACGAGGCCGAGCCAGAGCCCGAGCCCGACGATCGCGCCGGCAGCGGTCCCCAGTCCGCGCGAGATGAAGAAGTAGCCGCCCCCGCTGCGCGGCATCGCGGTGGCGAGCTCCGAGGCCGGCAGCGCGACGAGGAGCGCGATGACCGCTCCGATCGCGAACGAGAGCGACGCCGCCGGACCGGCGTTCTCCGCCGCGAGTCCCGGGAAGACGAAGATCCCCGCGCCGATCATCGTTCCCACGCCGATCGCGAGCCCGCCCACGAGGCCGATCGTCCGCTCGAGCTCCCCCTCGCCGGTGTCGGCGTCGACGGCGGCGGCGACGGCGTCCGAGTCCCTGATACCGACCGCCGGCGGATCGACCTCGGATCCCGGAGCGTGCGGCGGATCTGACGCGTCGGGCGGATCGGAGTCGTCCATTCCGTACGAGGGTGACTCACGGCCGCGGCAAATATCCACCGCCGGCCGCGGTCGTCGAATCCGGTGTCGGGTCGGGGACCGCCGGAGCGGCCACCCGCAATCCACTTACGAATCGCCCGCGACGGGCCGGTATGAGCGACCACGAGCGGACGGCCGCGGTCTCCCGCGAGACGAGCGAGACGACGATCGAGCTCACCCTCGCGATCGACGGCGACGGCGACAGCGAGGTCGACACGGGGATCGGCTTCTACGACCACATGCTGGCGTCGTTCGCCAAACACGGGCTCTTCGACCTGACGGTGAGGTGCGACGGCGACACCGAGATCGACGACCACCACACGGTCGAGGACGTGGCGATCTGTCTCGGCGAGGCGTTCGACGAGGCGCTCGGCGACAAGCGCGGAATCCGCCGGTACGCCGACCGACGGGTCCCCCTCGACGAGGCGGTCGCGAGCGTCGTCGTCGACGTGGCCGGCCGCCCGTACTACGAGTTCTCGGGCGAGTTCTCCCAGGAGTCGGTCGGCGAGTTCACCAGCGTCATGGCCGACCACTTCGCGCTCTCGCTCGCGCACAACGCCGGCCTGACGCTCCACGCCGCGGTCGAGACGGGCGACAACGCCCACCACGAGGTCGAGGCCCTTTTTAAATCGCTCGCGCGGGCGCTCGACGACGCGACCCGGCTCGACGAGCGCCGCAGCGACACGCCGAGCACGAAAGGGGAGC
Source organism: Halorubrum sp. (assembly GCF_046498025.1). Lineage (NCBI taxonomy): Archaea > Methanobacteriati > Methanobacteriota > Halobacteria > Halobacteriales > Haloferacaceae > Halorubrum > Halorubrum sp. The sequence goes on along the minus strand of NZ_JAWOBM010000012.1, from coordinate 70,567 downwards.
TGTAGCGGAAGCGGCGGGCCAGGGGTGAACGACCGCCGAGCCCCGTCACCGCCCCGTTCCGACGGTTTAAATCGGGTCGGGACCCACCTCCCGGTAATGCAACCGAGTTCGCTCTCCGGGCTCCCCGCGGGCGTCGGCGAGGCGCTCGAAGCGGAGGGCGTCGCCGAGCTGTACCCGCCCCAAGAGGCCGCCGTCGAGGCCGGCGTCGTCGACGGCGAGAGCCTCGTCGCCGCGGTCCCGACGGCCTCCGGGAAGACCCTGATCGCCGAGCTCGCCATGCTGTCGGCGATCGACCGCGGCGGCAAAGCCCTCTACATCGTTCCGCTGCGCGCGCTCGCCAGCGAAAAGAAGACCGAGTTCGAGCGCTGGGAGGACCACGGGATCACGGTCGGCGTCTCCACCGGCAACTACGAGTCCGACGGCGAGTGGCTCGCCACGCGCGACATCATCGTCGCCACCTCGGAGAAGGTCGACTCGCTGATCCGCAACGGCGCCCCGTGGATCGACGACCTCACCTGCGTCGTGAGCGACGAGGTCCACCTCGTCGACGACGCGAACCGCGGCCCCACCCTCGAGGTCACCCTCGCGAAGCTCCGGAAGGTGAACCCCGGCCTGCAGACGGTCGCGCTCTCGGCGACCGTCGGCAACGCCGACGTCATCGCCGACTGGCTCGACGCCGCGCTGGTCGAGTCAGACTGGCGACCCATCGACCTCCGGATGGGCGTCCACTTCGGCAACGCGATCGACTTCGCGGACGGGAGCAAGCGGGAGGTGCCCGTCGAGCGCGGCGAGGACCAGACGGCCCGGCTCGTCGCCGACGCGCTCGACACCGAGGAGGACGGGCAGGGCGGCTCCTCGCTCGTCTTCGTCAACTCCCGCCGAAACGCCGAGTCGTCGGCCCGGAAGCTCACCGACGTCACCGGTCCGCGGCTCACGGACGACGAACGCGGCCGGCTCCGCGAGCTCGCCGACGAGATCCGCGGCGTCTCCGACACCGACACCTCCGAGGACCTCGCCGACGCGGTCGAGCGGGGGTCGGCGTTCCACCACGCGGGGCTCGCGAGCGAGCACCGGTCGCTGGTGGAGGACGCGTTCCGTGACCGCCTTATCAAGTGCATCTCGGCGACGCCGACGCTCGCCGCCGGCGTCAACACCCCCGCCCGGCGCGTGATCGTCCGCGACTGGCGCCGCTACGACGGGGAGTTCGGCGGCATGAAACCCCTCGACGTGCTGGAGGTCCACCAGATGTGCGGCCGTGCGGGTCGGCCCGGGCTCGACCCGTACGGCGAGGCGGTCCTGCTCGCGAACGACGCGGACACGAAAGAGGAGCTGTTCGAGCGGTACCTCTGGGCCGACCCCGAGCCGGTCCGCTCGAAGCTCGCCGCCGAGCCCGCGCTCCGGACTCACGTGCTCGCCACCGTCGCCTCCGGGTTCGCCTCCACCCGCGACGGCCTCCTGTCGTTTCTCGACAACACCCTCTACGCCACTCAGACCGACGACGAGGGACGGCTCGCGGCCGTCACCGACACGGTTCTCGACTACCTCGCCGTCAACGACTTCATCGACCGCGACCGCGGCGGCGGGAGCGAGAGCCTGACCGCGACCGGCATCGGCCACACCGTCTCGCGGCTCTACCTCGACCCGATGAGCGCGGCCGAGATGATCGACGGGCTTCGGCGGGCCGGCGACGGCGCCGCCGGTGCGACGGGCGCCGGTGCCGGCGAGTTCGTCAGGACCGCCGACGACGACGGCGACGAGCCCGGGTTCGGGACGTACACGCGGGCCGGCGAGGACGGCGACGAGTCGGCCGCCGGGAGCGACTCCGACGGGCAGATGTCCGAGCGCGACTCCGCTCCCTCGTCGCCCGACGTCACCCCGCTCGGCCTCTATCACCTCGTCAGCCGCACGCCCGATATGTACGAGCTCTACCTGAAGTCGGGGGACCGCGAGACGTACACCGAGCTCTGCTACGAGCGCGAGGGCGAGTTCCTCGGCGACGTGCCCTCCGAGTACGAGGACGTGCGCTTCGAGGACTGGCTCGCGTCGCTGAAGACGGCGCGGCTCCTGGAGGACTGGGCGAACGAGGTCGACGAGGACCGCATCACGGAGCGGTACGGCGTCGGCCCCGGCGACATCCGCGGGAAGGTCGACACCGCCGAGTGGCTGCTGCGCGCGGCCGAGACCCTCGCGCGCGACGTGGAGGGGGTCGACGGCGACGTCGTCGTGGCGGTCCGCGAGGCGAGAAAGCGGATCGAGTACGGCGTCCGCGAGGAGCTGCTCGACCTGGCCGGGGTCCGCAACGTCGGCCGGAAGCGCGCCCGCCGGCTGTTCGAGGCCGGCGTCGAAACCCGCGCCGACCTGCGCGAGGTCGACAAGGCGGTCGTGCTCGGCGCGCTCCGCGGCCGCGAGCGGACCGCCGAGCGGATCCTCGAACACGCGGGCCGCGAGAACCCGTCGATGGCCGACGTGCGGCCGGACAAGTCGGCGTCTGCGGCGGCGACCGCCGGGTCCGCGAGCGACGGGGACGGCGACGGACAGGCGAGCCTGGGTGATTTCGAATGAGCGACGGGAGCGGGAGCGCCGAGACCGACCACGCCGGGAGCGACGACGCCCTCCCAGACCCTCCGATCCCCCCACACCGACTCGTTCGCGGGACGGTCGCCATCGACGACCTCGACGCCTTCCTCTCTCGGCTCGACGCGATCGCCGCCGAGACCGGCGCGGTCGTCCAGGCGTTCGACGCCGGCCTCGTCGTCTCCGACGCGCACCTCCGCACGGCGACTCGCCTCGCGGCTCGGGCGATCGCCCGCGGCGAGGCCGTCGCGCGCGACCCGGGCGTCGAGGTCCTGCTGTACACGGCCGGCCGGCGACAGATCGACCGCGCGCTGGCGCTCGGCGTCTCCGAGGGCGAACAGCGCGCGGTCGTGCTCGTCGCCGATTTCGGCGGTGTCGACGGCGCGGGCCGACCCACCGCGGACCTCGACGCGGCCGAGACCGCCGTCGAGGGGCTGACCGTTCCGGCCGAGACCGCTGAAGTCGCCGACGGGTTCGACGCGGATCGGGTCAGGGAGTTCTACGGCGTCTCCGATCGCGAACTCGCGGCGACGGCCGGCGGACTGGCCGATATCGTCCGCGAGCGGGTCGCTCTGCTCGACGTCGAGAAGTGATTCGGACCGCGGACGAACCGGTTGCAAACCCCTTTGTTTCTACTGGAAACCGCACCACGTGAGCGGGTTTTGATTCCATGCGAAGTGAGTCGCCGAGTCGAACGAGGCGATCAACCCGAAACGATCCACCGCAGGCGACCCGGACGGGGCAGTCGCGTTCGAGTCGAAGACGGGACGAACCGCGAGAATAGTCCATCCTGGATTCGAACCAGGGTCGTTGCCCCCAGAAGGCAACAGGATTGGCCACTACCCCAATGGACTGTGCGCATCCGTCGATAGCCTGTGCGTGTTTGTAAGCGTTGCGCGTCGCCGGCACTCTGTCACGCGTTCACAGGATCGGTCTCGTGTCTGATCGACGAACGTGTGCATATCGATGCGTTTTACTCGACCGAATAGCCACGACCCTGTATGTACGTCGGACGATTCGTCGTCGTCGCCCCCGGAATCGGTGCCTACCGCGTCTCCTCGCGTTCGTTCCCGAACCGACGCGTGCTCGACCGCGGCGGAACCCTCACGGTGGGACCGACGCCGGACGCCCCCGAGACGGACAACCCGTACGTCTCGTACAACTGCGCGCGCGAGGTCCGGACGCCGGCGGACGAGCCGCTGGCGGTCGTCGGCAACGGCTCGCACGTCGACCCGATCGCGGAGAAGTTGGAGCTGGGGTACCCCGCGCGCGACGCCCTGGCGGCCCCGCTGCTCGCGCTCGACTTCGAAAAGGACGACTACGACACGCCGCGGATCGCCGGGGTCGTCGGGAGCGAGACGGCGACGGTCGGGGTCGTCCGCCGCGACGCGCTCATCGTGGAGGCCGTCGACGAGCCGACGATCGTCGCCACCTACGAGACCGACAGTCCGGAGCCGTACCCCCTCGCGGCGGCGGACGCCGAGACGCCGGACGCGAGCGCGGCCGCGACCGAGGTCCTCGACGCCGACTTCGAGCACCCCGTCTGTGCCGCGGGCGCGACGGTGGACGACGACGGCGTGACGCTGGCGTTCGACAACGGGGGCGAGTAGGGAGCCGGACCGCCGTCGCCCCGGCCGCTTTTCCGGCTCCCGACGCCTTTTGCCCGCGGCGGTCGAGCCCCCTCCATGGAGCGCGTCACCGCGGCCGACTACCACGACATCGCGACGCCCGCCGACCCGCGGGTCTCGCCCGACGGGAACCGGATCGCCTTCCTGCGACGGCAGCCGACTGACGACGAGTCCACCGAATCGACGGTGTACCTCGTCGACGTCGCGGGCGGCGACCCCCGCAGACTCACCCTCGCCGAGGGCTCGGACGCGGAGCCGCGCTGGAGTCCGTCCGGCGACCGGATCGCGTTCACCTCGACGCGGGGCGACGACGACGACCGCCAGCAGCTGTGGGTGCTCCCGGTCGACGGCGGCGAAGCCCGGCGGGTCACCGACGTCGTCGGCGGCGTCTCCGAGATCGTCTGGTCGCCGGACGGAGAGCGGATCGCCTTCGTCCAGTCGGTGACCGCCGAGGACCGCGAGGAGGACCGGGACCTGTCGGTGCCGGCGGAGTACGAGCCCGACGAGCACCCCGACCCGCGCGTGATCGACCGCACCGTCTACCGGTCCGACCAGGAGTACTTCGACGGCCGGCGGTCGGGCGTGTACGTCGTCGACGCGGACGCGGCGGTCGACGGCGCGGCGGCGTCGGACCCCGCGGAGGGCGTCGAGCGGGTGACCGGCCGCGACGCCGACTTCGCCGCGCCCGATTGGGGGGACGCCGACACCCTCTACTTCGCCGAGGAGGTCGGCGACGACCCCGACGACTCCGTGGAGATCGCGATCCGCGCGCACGACTTCGAGACGGGCGAGACGGAGCGCGTTCACACGACGACCGGCTGGGGCGCCGCGCTCGCCGCGACCGCCGACGGCCGCGTCGCGTTCACCCACGCCGAGCCCGAGCGGGTGTCGATGCAGCCCGTCGACCTCCGCGTCGTCGACAGCGAGACGGGCGCGGTGACCGACCTCACCGGCGAGATCGACCGCGGACTGGGCTACGAGGCGGCGCCCCAGTGGGGCCCCGACGACGCGACGCTGTACTTCTCGACCCCCGACGAGGGGAAGACGGCGCTGTGGCACGTCCCGGCCGACGGGAGCGCGGCGCCTGAACGGCTCCTCCGGCCCGGAACCGTCTCCGGCGCGACCGTCGGCGGCGACGACGGCACTGGGCCCGGCGAAGTGACCGTCGCGTTCGCCGCCAGCGGGTGGGACCACCCGGGCGACGTCTTCGCGCACGACGCGTGGAGCGGCGAGACGACGCGGCTCACTGAGCTGAACGCCGACTACCTCGCCGAGCGAGCGATCGCGGAGCCCGAGGAGCTCCGATTCGAGTCGGACGGGACGGCGGTCCAGGGATGGGTGATGATGCCGCCGGACTCCGACCCGGACGGCGAGGGAAGCGAGGCGGACGAGGACGACGAGGAGTACCCCCTCGCGGTCGAGGTCCACGGCGGCCCGCACGCGATGTGGTCGACCGCGGGGACGATGTGGCACGAGTTCCAGACGCTCGCGGCCCGCGGCTACGTCGTCTTCTGGTCGAACCCGCGCGGCTCGACCGGCTACGGCGAGGCGTTCATGCAGGCGATCGAGCGCGACTGGGGGGAGGTGACCCTCTCGGACGTGATGGCCGGCGTGGAGACGGTCGCCGAGCGGCCGGACGTCGACGAGACGAACGCCTTCCTCACCGGCGGCTCCTTCGGCGGGTTCATGACCGCGTGGGCGGTGGGCCAGACCGACTACTTCCGCGCGGCCGTCTCCCAGCGCGGCGTGTACGACCTCACCGGCTTCTACGGCTCGACCGACGGGGCGTACAAGCTCGTCGAGGGCGACTTCGACACCGTCCCCTCGGCCGAGCCCGGGTGGCTGTGGGAGCAGTCACCGACCGGCCACGCCGACGAGGTCGACACGCCGACGCTCCTCATTCACAGCGAGGACGACACCCGGACGCCGATCTGCACGGCGGAGCTGTACCACCGGATCCTCCGGAAGAACGGCGTCGACACGCGATTCGTGCGCTACCCGCGCGAGGGTCACGAGCTCTCCCGCTCCGGCGAGCCCGGACACGTGGTCGACCGCATCGAGCGGATCGTCCGCTGGTTCGACGGCTACTCGGAGCACCACGACGCGCCGCGGGCGCTCGACCGCCCCGACGACGAGGGGCTGAGCGCTGCGACCGACGAGGACGAAGCGGAGGACGGCGACCAGTCGTAGCCCCTCACTCCCGGTCGTCCGGGTCGAAGGCGTCGATCGCAGTGTGAACGCCCTCGACCCACTCGTCGAGCGCGTCTTGAAGCCGTTCTTTCGCCTCCGGGACTGGGATCGCGGTGTACTGGTAGACGTAGCCGCCGGAGTCGAGCAGTCGACGGCGGCGCTCGACGAGCCCCTTGTCCCGCAGCGTCGACAGCGAGCGGTTCACGTTCGACCGGTCCCGGTCGAGCGTGTCCGCGAGCTCGGCGACGGTGCTCCCCGGGTGATCGAGCAGCGTCAGGTACGTGCGACTCTCGTGGTCTTGAATGCCGAACACGCAGGAAAGCACGTGTTCGAACGAGGGAGAGACGTCGCCGACGAGGTCCTCGATCTCGGGGTCGTTCATGGGCGTCGTTCGGCTGCGGTCGGGTTAAAAGTCGTCATCGGTCGCGAACCGAGGTCGAGGGAGCGGCGGCCCGCGATCGGGTCAGTCCTCGGCGCCGGCGTCGGCGTACCCCATCCGGTCGATACAGCCGCGCATGTCCGCCTCGTCCGCGTGGCGGTGGAGGTTCGTCGGCGTGTCGCAGTGATACGTCTCCCCGTCGTACCGGAGCACGACCTCGTGGCGACCGCCGGCGACCTCGACGTCGACGAGGATCCGGCGGCCGTCGTTGAGGGCGTCGATGATCTCGTCGGCCGACAGCTCGCCGGCCTCGATCCGGAGTACCTCGGTCATACGTTTCCTTCGCGGGTCACCGAATTAAAACCGCGTGTGCGCCGCGCCGGGATCACGTCGTCGTCGAGTCCGGACCGCCCTCCTTCTCGGGGGGTTCGACGCCCTCGGCGGCGGCGACATCGTCGGTGCGCTTCTCGGTCTCGACGTGCCAGCGGTCGATCTCCGACTCGTACTCGGCGAGGATGTCGCTCACCTCCGCCTTCAGCTCGTCGTCGTTGACGTTCACCTCGAACTCGAACGTCTCGCCGTCCTCGCCGCGGCCGACTTCCTGGATATTCGCGCTGACGAGCTCGTTGTCGAAGTAGTACGGCGCCATCTGGGTCATCACCTTCCGATAGACTGTGTCCTCTACCTTCCGGAGCGCCTTCCGGCTCGCCGAATCGGCCGCGCGGGCGACGTGGCCGATCGACTCGCCCCAGCTCTCCATCGCGCTCTCGGTGTCGTTCTCTTCGACTTTCTCGTAGGACTCGGTGAGCTTCTCACCGGCCGTCTGGAGGTCGTCGCCGGGCGTCTTGCCGGCCTGTTCGCCCTCGCCCTCGCCGACGGACGCCTGCTCGGCGGTCTTCGCCGACACGTCCTCGTCGATGCGCTCGTGGGACTTCGGGCGCCAGTCGTCGAACTCGTGGAACGGGTCGCCACTGGCGCCCGTCTCGCGGAGCGCTAGGGTGATCCGCTCGCCGTGCTCGACGACGTCCCCCCAGTCTCCGCGCATCTTGAAACCGGAGATGCTCTCTTCCATCGGGTGGACCCCCTTACGAAACGAACGCGTATAAGTCTCTTCGAATTGACGTGAGCCGTGGCGTCGGTCGAGCGGCCGGGAGCGCTACTTTCCGTACGAGAGCCGCCGCCCGAGGGCGTCGACCCGCTTTTTGAGGTCGCTGAGAAACCCCCCCGGCGACACCCGCCGGAACGAGGACTCGTCGACCTCGATGCGCTCGCCGGCGAAGGGGTCGCGCTGGGCGCGCTCCTCCGAGTCCTGCTCTCCGCTTACGGCGCCCACGACGGTCGACATCGAGCATCGCCCGCACGCCTCCGCCTGTATTTCGTCGTCTGACATGCGTATCCCTACCGAACGATCGTGTTCGACGCGGTTAAAACTCCCGCAGCGGCGCCGCTGCGGGGGTTCGTCGCCGACGGCGCGGTCTCGGAACCGACCGACGCCGGCCCGACGACCTTTTCAATCGCTCCGTGGAATGAGTTCACATGGGATACCGCGTCGTCGACACGGACTCGGTGGAGCCGAAGGCCGACCGCCCCTGCGAGTGCCGAAAGCTCTCCGGGCCGGCCGGCTTCGACTCCGCGGCGATAAACCGGTTCCGCGCCGAGCCGGGCGAGCAGCTCCCGCTCGCGTACCACTATCACCAGACCCAACAGGAGGCGTTCTACGTCCTCGACGGCACGCTCTCGGTGGAAACGCCGGATCAGACGTACGAGGTCCCCAACGACGACCTGTTCGTCGTCGACCCCGAGAGCCCGCAGCGAGCGTACAACGCGGCCGACGCCGACGGTCCCGTGACCGTCCTGGCGATCGGGGCGCCGCCCGCAGCGGACGACGCGGTCGCCTACGACCCGGACGATGAGTGACGCGGCCGGAGGGAGCGACGAGCGCCGCGACCCCGACGAGCTCCCGGCCGAGATCCGGGAGGCGGTCCCCGACTACGACGACGAGTACCTCGACCGCGTCTCCGACCGGCTGATGTACAGCTACGACCTCGACGCCGACGTCGTCGTCGACGGGGAGCGGTTCGATCTCACCGCCCAGATGCGGATGCGCAACCAGAAGCAGTTCCTCCACCCCGCGCTGAGCTACGCGGACCACGACGTGATGGAGTACCTGTTCGCCCGACGCGTCGCCAGTCCGACGGTCGGCGAACTGGAGCGGCTCGTCGAGTTCGCGCACGGCGTGGCCGACGAGCGGGTCGAGGGGAACGAGCAACACTACGGCACCGATATCACGGTCGTGCTCGTCGCCGACCGAATCCCGGAGTCGGTCGCCGAGTTCGTCGACGGCTTCCGAGACCGGACGCTGTTGAAGTTCGGCTACTACGGCCACTACGAGGTGAACCTCGTCGTCGTCGCGCCCGACGAGGAGCGGCTCGTCGCCAGCGAGGTCGCGAGCAGCGCCGAGGCGCTCCGGCTGTGGGAGCCGGTCGAGAAGCCGGACGAGGGGTTCTTTTCGCGGTTCGCGAAGCGGTTCTGGCGCTGATCGGGCGGAGAAAGGAATCCGAAAACCGAAACGGTCCGCGAAGCGGCGTCGCCGTCAGTCGTCGCTCGGCTCGGCCGCGGGCGTCCCCCGGCTCCGCACGGACCGGAGGTTACTGACCCCGATCCGGACGAGCGACAGGGCGATGTAGATCAGCGCCAGTCCGAGGAGCATCTGCGCCACGGACGAGAGCTGCGCGCCGAGCGTTCCGGCGCCGCCCTGGATGAGGTTGACGTAGAGGTTGTTGTACAGCGCGACCCACGTCAGCCCGAGCACGGTGATCGTCACCATGATCGCCATCGGGACGCCGGTGGAGACGAGCTGCTTGGACTCGTCCCAGTTGGCGAGCCACACCGTCGCCGTCAGCAGCGCGAGCGCCGCGAGCAGCTGGTTTGCGCCGCCGAACAGTCCCCAGAGCGTCTCCCACTGCCCCGAGACGACGAGGAGGTACGCGAAGCCGACCTGGATGACCGGGTTCGTGTACCGACCGCGGGCAGCGGCTCCGATGCCGCCGGACAGCCCGGAGACGGTCATGCCGTCGTCCATGCCGACGATCTCCTCCATCATGTACCGACCCAGTCGCACCGCGGTGTCGGTGGAGGTGAGCAGGAAACTCACCAGGACGAGCGCCATGAACACGCTCCCGATGGCCTGCGGGATCCCGACACTGGTGAGGATGATCCCGCCGCCGGTCGCGAAGTTCGGCAGCGCGCCGCCGATACCGCCGCCCGCGGCGTCACCGGCGAACCCGGCGACCGCGAGCGTCGACAGCGCGAGGGCACCGAGCAGTCCCTCTCCGAGCATTCCGCCGTAGCCGATCAGCCGAGCGTCGCTCTCCTTGTTGAGCTGCTTCGAGGTCGTCCCCGAGGAGACGAGCGAGTGGAAGCCGCTGATCGTCCCGCACGCGATGGTGATGAAAAGCAGCGGGAACAGCGGGAACAGGCCGGCCGCTTCGATCCCCCAGAACCCCTCGAAGACGCCGATCGAGGAGTCGACCGTGAGCGGTTGACTCGACGTGGCGAAGATCGTCCCGACGATGATCGCCAACACGCCGCCGCCGACCCCCGCGTACAGCAGGAACGACGAGAGGTAGTCGCGCGGCTGAAGCAGTACCCACACGGGGAGGGCGCTCGCGATACCGGCGTACACCATCACGATCGGAACCCACGCGGCGGCGTTACCGCCGATCTGTCCCGCGGCGGGTACCCAGCTCCCCGTGCTCCCGCTGAACAGCACGAACGTCCCCGCGGGGTGGCTCCCCTCGGCGAGTTCGAACAGCGCGAACGGGTACTGGATGCCGACCCAGACGCCGGCGAACACGCCGGCGACGAACAGGATCGTCCCCGGGACGAACGGTCCGTTAAGCTGGTAGAGGTACACGCCGAACGCGAGCGCGAGCGCCACGTACACGAAACTCGCGGTCGTCACCTGCGGGAACGCGTTGAACACGACGCCGACGACGAACGCGAACACCGCGACGACGAGAATGATCGTGAGGAACGCGAACCACAATAACAGGTTCTTCCCCCGCTCTCCGACGTACTGGCCCACGATGTACCCGATCGAGCGACCCTCGTGGCGGATCGAGCTCGACAGCGAGATGAAGTCGTGGACCGCGCCCATCAGCGGATTCCCGATCGCGATCCATAGCATCGCTGGGACCCACCCCCAGATGGCCCCCGCCGTGATCGGGCCGACGATCGGCGCGCCGCCCGCGATACTCGAGAAGTGATGCCCCAGTAGGACCGGTTTCTTCGACGGTACGTACTCTTGGCCGTCCTCGTACTTGTGTGCCGGCGTCTCTCGTTCGTCGTCGAGCTCGACGAACCGCGAGAGGTACCGCGAATACCCCATGTATCCGACAGTGAACGTTCCGAGAACCGCGACCATTATCCATATTACGTTTGTCATGAGTTCCCCTGCCTCGTGAACTCGGTTCGGAAAGAGCGTATTAAATATTGGCTTCAACCGTGATAGTTACGCGGAAGAGGCGAGCGGATCACCGAATCGGAAGCCGTACGGCGGTTCCTTTCTTCAGACAGAGGCTTGATTTCGCGATCCGAATGCCGGTTCTTACTCGCGCGCACTCGCGGACTGTCCCGTTTCCACGTCGAGCGCGGCCGCGACCTCCGAGAGCACGTCGCCCCGGACCTCGCTGGTCCGCGACTCGATCTCGGCGACCAGCGGCGGGTCGAACTCCTCGCGAACCTGACTGAGCCGCTCGCGCTCGGTCGTGACCTTCTCGCGGAGGTAGCTCGCGCCGCGTCCCTCCTCGTCGTCGTCCGGCGATGGCGTGAGCTTGTTCGCCACGAGTCCGCGGACCCGCAGGTCGCGCTCGGTGAACCCCTCGATCGCCCGCCCGGTCTCGTTGACCGACAGCTGATCGGGGTTCAACACGAGGAAGAAGGCGGCGTCGTTTCGCATCGTGTCGCCGGCGAACTCGAAGAACTCCTTGCGGCGCTGGAGCCGCTCCAAGACGGGGTCGCCGTCCATCAGCCGTCGGGGCTCCATATCGCCGATCGCGGCCTTCTCGAACAGGTCGATCGACTGCTTGCGCTTGTACAGCAGGCGGTCGATCCAGTCGCCGAGGAACTCCGGGAGCCCGAGGAGCCGGAGCGTCGACCCGGTCGGTGCGGTGTCGAAGACGATGCGGTCGTACGAGTCGCGCTCCTCGCGCATCACGCTCACGAACGCGTCGAAGAGGGCGGCCTCGTACGCCCCCGGCGTTCCGTGCGACATCTCCAGCTGCCGGTTGATCTCCGACACCATCGCCGCCGACACCTGCTCGGAGAGCCCCTCGCGGATCTCCTGGAGGTGGCGCTGCATCTCGTCTTCGGGGTCGATCTCCATCGCGTCGAGCTTCGCGACCCCGTCGACCGGTTCCGGGTCGTCGCCGAACTGCTGGTCGAACACGTCGGACACCGAGTGCGCCGGGTCGGTCGAGACGACGAGCGTGCGCAGCCCGGCGTTCGCGCAGCGGTACGCGTACGCACAGGAGACGGTGGTCTTGCCGACCCCGCCCTTCCCGCCGAAGAAGACGAACTGCTCCATCAGAAGTGGTACTGCTGACCCTTTCGTTCGATGAGGCTCTCTCGGTCCCACAGCCGCCGCTCCCACGCCTCGAACTCGTTTTCGAGGTAGGGAAGCAGCTCCGCGGTGTAGTACGAGACCGGCGAGGGGATCCCGAACGCGTCGGGGAAGCACGCGAGCATGAACTCGTCTTCCGCGTCCTCCGCCTCCTTCTCGATCTTCTCGTACGCCGGATGCGTGATCATGCCGTGGTACAGGCCGCGGAGCCACTCCTCAAGGACGGCTCGAAAGCGTTCGATCCGGTCTGCGACTGTCATTATCAGTCGTGACGGTCGATGTGCGTTAAAAACTGTCGCGGTGGTGTGTCGACCGCCCGGGGGCGGTCCGACTCGGTCGGACGGCGGTACCGGCGCCGTCTACGCCGAGTTGCCGTCGGCCGCCAGTTCGGCCTGCGGCTCGTCCGAGTCCGTCGCCTCCTCGGCCTCGTCGAGCTCCGGTTGCTCGTCCTCGTCCGGAGTCGGCGTGTGCGCGTCCCCGTCGAGCGCATCCCAGACGAGGTACATCATCGCGACGACCATTAGAACGGTCATGACGATCGCCACGATTCCCACCGCGGACACGTACTGGAACATGGTCGGCGGTGGGCGGGCGCGACGTATCAACGTATCGGCTTCCAGTGAGCGGGTTCGGGGCCTCGCCGACGAGCGCGCTCGATGCCGCCGCCGCGACGTTGAAGGGGCCCGCACACCGACCGAACGTCATGGACGACGACCGGACTCCGGTGACCGTACTCTCGGGGAGCCTCGGCGCCGGGAAGACGACGCTGTTGAATCACCTCCTGCGGAACGCCGGCGAGCGCGACATCGCGGTGCTGGTCAACGACATGGGCGACGTCAACGTCGACGCCGAGCTGATCGCCGAGGAGTCCGAGGTCGACGTCGAGGGTGTCACGGAGCTGTCGAACGGCTGCATCTGCTGTGAGCTCCAGGACGACTTAGAGACCGCCGTGGTGCGGCTCGCCAACGAGCGCTCCTTCGACAACCTGGTCGTCGAGTCGTCGGGCATCTCCGAGCCCGCGCCGGTCGCGCGGCTGTTCACGACCGAGTCGCGCGCGGCGGCGCGCTACCGGGTCGACGCGCTGGTGACCGTGATCGACACGCGCGGGTTCCTCGACGCCTTCGCCGGCGGCGGGACGCCCGAACGCCGCGTCGCCGCGGACGACGAGGAGGAGGCCCGCCCGCTCTCCGACCTCGTCGTGGAGCAGGTCGAGGTGTCGAACCTGGTCGTGTGTAACAAGGCCGACCTCTGTACCGACGCGGAGCTGGACGAGGCGGTCGAGCTCGTGGGCGCGCTCCAGCCCGACGCGGAGACGGTCGTCACCGAGTTCTCCGCGGTCGACCCCGACCGGATCCTCGACGTCGGGCTGTTCGACGCGGGCGAGCTTGGCGACCTGCCCGGGTGGAAGCGGGCGCTGGCGGAGGCCGCCGAAGACCACGCCGACGGCGAGGACGGCCACGCCGATCACGACGAGGACGCCCGCGCCCACGACGAGGACGGCCACGCCCACGACGACCGCGCCCACCGCCACCCGGACGAGGTGTACGGCGTCACCTCCTTCACCTACCGGCGCCGGCGGCCGTTCCACCCGGACCGGATCGCCGCCGTTCTCCGCGACCTGCCCGCCGACGTCGTCCGTTCGAAGGGCACGCTCTGGGTCGCCGGCACGGACCAGCGCCAGCAGGTCGGACAGGCCGGCGCGTCGGTGCGGGTCACGGCGCTCGGCCCCTGGATCGCGAGCCTCCCGGCGGTCGAGCGCGACATGCTGCGCTCGAACCGGCCGGACCTCGACTGGGACGACGAGCACGGCGACCGGCGCACGGAGTACGTCGTCATCGGTACGGACATCGACGAGGCGACGGTCCGCGGCCGCTTGGACGACGCGCTCGTCACCGACGAGGAGTGGGCGGCCTTCAGGGACGACGGAACGAGCGAAGACGACGGAACGAGCGAAGACGACGGAACGGGCGGAGACGACGGAAGCGCGACGACCGCCGCGGACGACGGGTTCCCCTTCCCGACGGAGCAGGGCGAGGAGCTGGCGCTCCGCGAGCCCTGACAGGGGACGAGGCTTCGACCGGCGGAATCGGCGGGATGCGGACGCCGGCGTCAGCGGGCGCCGACCTCAGCGGGCGCAAACCTCATGGGGCGCAGACCTCAGCGGGCGACGAGTTCAACAGGCGCAGCCCGTCCCACTCGCGCGTTCGAATCGCATCGCCTCGCCGCAGTCGGGACACGCGGGCGTACCGTCCTCGTCGCGGTCGAGGCCCTCCGCATCGACCTCGACGTCTCGGACCCGGACGCCGCAGTCGTCACACCAGTACGAGCCCTCGGAGCCGTCGTCGCCGGCGTTCCCGGGCGCGCGCTGCGTCGAGCCCGCCATCATGTCCGCTACCGTGTCGAAGATTCCCATGGCGGGGGGTACGAGGCCCTGCGTCTTACTTTCCCGGTGCTGTGTGAACTGTACGCACGACCGCGGTCGCCGTCGGCACCGAGACGGTCACAACAGCGGAACGGTGAGCGCGACGATCAGGACGCCGAGGCCCATTCCGGCGTACAGCAGCCGCTCGACTCGCGGTCCCGGCGGGAGCGGCCCGGCATCGAGCGGCGGGGCGCGGCGAACGAGCTGCTGGTAGGCGAGCGCGGTGGCGAGCGCGAACGCCAGCGTCGACAGCGCGAGCGACGTCGCGAGCGTGAGGCCGTACGAGAGGCCGTAGATGGGGCCGAACGAGAGCGCGAACGTGAACGCGAGCCCGGCGGTGACGAGGAAGGGAACGGGATCGATCCGGTCACCGTGGCGGTTGTGAACAGGCACCTCAACGCTCATGGGGTTCGTACGAGCCGCACGGACAAAGAGCTAAGTGCCGGTCTCCCGCGGGGATTCCTATGAGCGAGGAGCCGAAGGGGATCCGCGAGGGGGTCGAGGAATCGAAGGGCGACCCGCGGCTGATCCTCCTGTTGAACGCGGTCCTCTCCGCGTGGTTCGCGTGGACCGTCGTCTGGGGGCTCGACCGACTAGGCGTGACCGCGCTGACCGCGGCGAACGTCGGCGCCCTCGCGCTGATCGTCTTCGGGGTGACGTACGTCGCGGTGTTGCGATGAGTTCGAGCCGAGAGCGCCTCGGATCGCCACGAACCGGCGGGGTTCGCCACGTTTTAAGCCGAACGCGGTCCCTCTCCCGACAATGACGATCGAAGACCGCGACGACGCGTACCTCATCACGCACGCGCTGGCGAAGGACACCCTCTCGCGGCTCCGGGACGTCGAGACCGAGCAGGTCGCCTTCCGGAAGGGACTGGTGAAGCTCGGCCGCATCTGCGGGTACGAGATCATCGACGGCGCGATGGAGACGGAGTACGTCCCGGTGACGACGCCGCTCCAGGAGACCACCGGCGAGCGCGTGAAGGGCCTCGACGACGTGGTGATCATCAACGTGTTGCGGGCCGCGACCCCGTTCGTCGAAGGGCTGTTGAAGGCGTTCCCCCGCGCGAAGCAGGGCGTCATCTCCGCCGGCCGCGACGAGGAGGCCGGGATGACCGACGGCGAGTTCCCGATAACCATCGACTACGTGAAGCTGCCGGAGATCGGCCCCGACGACACCGTGATCGTCGCCGACCCGATGCTCGCGACCGGCTCGACGATGTGCGCGGTGCTCGAGCACGTCCTCGACGAGGCAGACGACTTCGAGGACCTGTTCGTCCTCTCGGCCGTCTCCGCGCCCGACGGGCTCGTCCGCGTGAGCGAGCAGGTGCCCGAGGCGGACCTGCTGACGGTCGCCATCGACGAGCGCCTCGACGACGACGGGTTCATCGTCCCGGGCCTCGGCGACGCCGGCGACCGCGCGTTCCGCACGGTCTGAGGTTGCCAGGCGCCGCGTACGGTCCGTGTGCCTCCCGGCTCCCTCCGTCGACGTACTTTTAAGAGCCGTCCCCGCGACCGATCGGTATGAGCGACGCGCCGACGACCGAGCCCTGCGACGGCTGCGGCGAGCCGACCACGGACGCGCTCGCGCGGACGCTTCGGCTGAGCGTCGACCGGGCCAACATCGACACCCAGCGGCTCTGCCCCGACTGTTTCGCCGACTGGATCGAGCGCTACCAGAACCGGCTCGGCTCCGGCCCCGACGAGTCCGACGGCAGCTCCGAGATCATCGTCGACTGAGGTCGCTCGGTTCGACCGACGCCACCGGGCTCCCGTCCCGCGGCACTCCGCCCCCGCCGGGCTCCCGCCCCGCCGGACTCCGCCCCCGCGCCGAACCGGTTCGCCTCGGAGCGCGCGAACGGCAACGTCCGTCCCGACCGCCCGTCTTAAGCCGCGGCGGCACGGACCACGACGTAATGGACCTCGCCATCGACGCCCCGACCCCGGCGGCGCCCGACTGCGCCGCCGACGGGACGTGGCTCGCCTGTATCGAGTGCGACGAGACGTTCGCCCCCTTCGAGGACGTCCGGTACACCTGCGACGAGTGCGACGGCCTGTTGGAGGTGCGCTACGCCGACCCGCCGACGTTCGACGAGTTCGGGTCGGGCGCCTCGACCGACGGCCCCGACCGCGGCGTCTGGCGCTACCGCGAGGCGCTCCCCTTCGACCTAGGCGTCACGCTCCCCGAGGGCGGCACCCCGCTCCACCGCGTCCCGCGGATCGAGGAGGCGGTGGGCGTCGACGCGCTCCGGATCAAACACGAGGGAATGAACCCCACCGGCTCGTTCAAGGACCGCGGGATGACCGTCGGCGTCCGGGTCGCGAAGGAGCTGGGCGTCGGCGCGCTCGCCTGCGCGTCCACCGGCAACACCTCGGCCGCGCTCGCCGCCTACGGCGGGCGCGGCGACATGCAGACGCTCGTGCTCCTCCCGCAGGGGAAGGTCGCCGCCGGGAAGGTCGCGCAGGCGAGCCTCCACGGCGCCCGCATCCTGGAGGTCGACGGCAACTTCGACGCCTGTCTCGACATCGTCCAGGAGCTGGCCGCCCGCGGCGAGGCGTACCTGCTCAACTCGCTGAACCCGTTCCGCCTGGAGGGCCAGAAGACGATCGGCTTCGAGATCTTAGAGGAGTTCTACGCCGACTACGGCGTCTTCCCGGACCGGATCGTCCTCCCCGTCGGCAACGCCGGGAACACCTCGGCGCTTTATAAGGGATTCCGCGAGCTGGTCCAGGCGGGTGCGCTCGATGTCGACGAGGTCCCCAAGCTGACCGGCGTGCAGGCGGAGGGCGCCGCGCCGATGGTCGAGGCGGTCGAGGAGGGGAACGACGAGATCCGCCGGTGGGAGGAGGTCGAGACGCGCGCGACCGCGATCCGCATCGGCAACCCGGTCAACGCGCCGAAGGCGATCCCCGGGATCCGCAACACGGGCGGCACCGCCGTCGCCGTCACCGACAACGAGATCACCGCCGCGCAGCGCCACCTCGCCAGCGAGGGCGTCGGCGTCGAGCCCGCCTCCGCGGCGAGCCTCGCCGGCCTGAAGAAGCTCCGGCGCTCCGGCGTCGTCGACGACGACGAGCGCGTGGTCTGTCTCACGACGGGGCACCTCCTGAAGGACCCCGAGGCCGCCTACGAGGCCGGCGGCGAGCCCGAGCCCGTCCCGAACGACGTGGACGCGGTGCTCGATCACCTGCGCGGGTGATCTGGTCGTCCGCGCACGCGGTTCTCCTCTCGCGCGTCTCTCTGTCCCCTCGTCGTCGCCACATATTATACACACAAACACATACACAAACACGAGATGCCCACCAAGACGATCGGCGTTCGCGAGGAGGTGTACGAGCGGCTCCGCGCTCGGAAGCGCGACGGCGAGAGTTTCACCGATCTCATCGATCGGCTGATCGACGAGAGCGAGGGCGACTGGCGCGACGGGTTCGGGTCGCTGTCGGTCGAGGAGGCCGACTCGCTTCGAGAGACGACGGCCGCGTCGAGAGAGCGATTCGACGGGTCGGCGAGTGACCGACAGACCGCGGCGCTCGATCGGTTGGCGGGCGCCCCCGACGGCGACGACCAGCCGAGTGACGACGGTTCCGACGACGCGGAGCCCGACGACGCGGACCCCGACGACGCGAACGTCGACGCCGGAGGGTCGGCGTGACTCGGTACCTGCTCGACACCACGTTTCTGATCGACTATCTGGGCGGCTCCGACAGCGTTCGTCGGTTCCTCGAATTACACGGGGAAGACGAGTTCGCGACGACCGCGACGAACTACAAGGAGGTCGCGGTCGGTCTCCGTCTCGACGGCTCGTTCGACGCGGAAACGCTCGCGGCGGCGTTCGAGTGGCTCGACGTGGTCCCGATCGCGAGCGAACACGCCCTCGCTGCGAGCGCCTTCGAGGCGGAGCTGTACCGCTCCGACGAGCACACGAGGCGAGGCGTCGACGCCGCCGCCGCGGACCTGCTCATCGCCGGAGTCGCCGACGCCGAGGGCATGGCCGTCGTCACTCGGAACGTCGACGACTTCGAGCCGTTCGTCCCGGTCGTCGAGTACTGACTGCCAATACCGATCGTCCGCCGTCGACCGGTTCGGCGGATGTCACTCCCAGTTGTACAGCGCGTCGTCGAACACCGCTTTCACGTCCTCCTTCGTCACGGGTCGCGGGTTACACCGGAGCAGTCGCTGCTGGCTCTCGATGGTGCGCTCGGCGAGCGCCTCGGTGTCGTCTGCGGTGATCCCGGCCAGCTCGTTGAGACCGCTCGGGAGCACGTTGAGGTCGCGCTGGAGGCGGACGAACTCCGCGCGGGCCCGGTCGGCCGCCTCGCGGGTGCTCATTCCCGAGGTGTCGGCGCCGAGCATCTCCGCCACCTTCGCGAACCGCGGCGGGTCGCTGGCGACGTTGTAGCCGAGGGTGCTCGCGGGCGTGAGCGCGGCGATCGTCTCCCCGTGGTACGTGTGGTAGTTGTTGCCGACGGGGTACGCCATCGCGTGCGCGAGGCTCGCGCCGGCCGTGAGCCCGGCGATAGCGCCGAACAGCGCGCCTTTTAACATCGCGCCGCGCGCCTCGACGTCGTCGCCGTTGTTAACGACGCGCCGGACGTTCGAGGAGAGCAGGTCGATCGCCTTCTCGCTGAACATCTCCGTGAAGTCGGTCCGTCCGGCGTAGACGGGGCGGTCCGCGGGGTCCTCGGGACGGAGCAGGTCGTCGTATCGGTGGGTGGTGTAGCCCTCGATCGCGTGGCCCAGCGCGTCCATCGCGGTCTTCGCCGTGAGATCCGGCGGCAGCGTCGTGGTGAGCGTCGGATCGAGCACCGCGGCGTCCGCCCGGACGTGCGTGCTGGAGATCCCCTCTTTGATCTCCTTTTCGGGCACCGAGAGGATCGCCACGGGGGAGATCTCCGAGCCCGTCCCCGCCGTCGTCGGTAGCAAGATCAGGGGCGGTCCCGACTCCGTGAGGCTCTCCCCCGCGCCGGTCGGTGCCGCCACGTAGTTGAGCGCGTCGCCGCCGTTGGCGACGATCGCTCGCGTCGCCTTCGCGGTGTCCATACAGCTCCCGCCGCCGACTCCGAGGTAGAAGTCGTACCCGTCCTCGCCCATCTCCTCGCGGACGAACGCGATGCACTCCTCGACGGCGCCGATGCTCGGCTCGCGCTCGACGCCGTCGTACACGTCGACGTCGAAGCCGTCGGCTTCCAGTTCGTCGGCGACGCGGTCGACGTGACCGAGCGAGACGAGGTCCTCGTCGGTGACGATCAGCCCACGACCGTCGCCGCCGAGTCCCAACTGCCCGAGCTGATACCCGAGTTCGTCGGCCGCGCCCGCCCCCACGCGGATCGCCGGCATTCGCACCTCCCAGACCGTCTCCGGCGACAACTGGTGCGGATCCGCCGAGACGGAGCGCTCGTAGCTCACACCCCCCACCCCGGCTGGATCGCCTCGAACTGCTCGGGGTCGTGGCCGAACACGACCTCGGCGTCGTGGCGCCGCTCCAGTTCGCGGATGCGGTCCATGCTGTCGGCCCACTCCGTCTTCCCCCACACGAGGGGGCCGCCCAGCGGCGTTCCGTTCTCGTAGTTCTCGTTCATGTACGCCTGATCGCCGGTGAACACCACGGTGTCGCCGGAATCGAGGTGGATCACGGACCCGGTGAGCCCGGGCGTGTGACCGGGGAACCTGACGAACTCCAGGTCGACGAAGTGCTCCTCGCGATCGCGGTGGAGCACCTGCCAGTTCAGACCGTGGTCGAAGTCGTCGAGTACGTACGCGGCGCTTCCCTCGTCGGTCTTCGCGCTGTAGTAGGCGAACTTCAACTCCTCTTCGTGGACGTACACCGGCGTGTCGGTGCCCGCGAAGAACTCCAGCCCGCCCGCGTGATCGAGGTGGAGGTGACTCTGGAACACCGCGTCGATGTCGTCGAGCGAGTACCCCGCCGCCTCCAGGTCGTCGTCGAGCCGGTGCTCGCTCGCGTCGTGCGGATAAAACGCCTGTACGAGTCCCTCGGGCCAGTGGCCGTCGGCGGCGTCGTGGTGGGAGCCCGTGTCCCAGAGGATCGTCGCCTCGGGGTGGTCGATGACGAGGTTCCACACCGGGATCTCGCCATAGTCGGTGTCCGGGTTCGGCTCGTCGTGCGTCCCGATGGTATTCGCCTCCATCATGTAGTTCATGTCGCAGTACAGCCCGCCGCGGTCGATGACGTGGACTTCGGCGTCTACCATGCCGTCGGATATTTATTATAATCATTCATAAACATACCTTTGGAACGCGGGCGGTTCGTCCCGTTCCGGGTCCGCGGCGCCACGGCTCGGGACTGTCGCGGACTGCGAAAAAACCGCACTCGACAGTTCTCGCGCCGGTCTATTCGGCCGGCCGCTCGTCGGCGTCGTCCAGCGTGATCTCGGTGACCTCGACGATCCGGTCGTCGGCCAGCAGCGCCTCGATCGCCGCGTCGGGGACGTCGTGGTCGAGGTTGTAGACCGTGAGCGCCTCGCCGCCCTGCGTCTCGCGGGCGTTGTACATCCCGGCGATGTTGACGTCGTGGTCGCCGAGGACGGTGCCGATGAGGCCGATGACGCCCGGCTCGTCCGTGTTGCGCGCGACCAGCATGTGGCCGTACGGGACCGCGTCGACGCGGAACCCGTCGATCCGGACAATCCGCGGGTCCTCGCCGGCGAACAGGGTGCCCTCGACCGCGATCGAGTCCTCGCCGTTGTGGACGGTGACGCGCACGAGGCTCTGGAAGTCCTCCGTCTGGCGGGTCTTGGACTCGGTCACGTCGATGCCGCGCTCTTCGGCGAGCCGCGGCGCGTTCACCGCGTTCACCTGCCACTCCAGCGGCTCGAACACGCCCTTCAGCGCGCTCGCGGTGACGAGCTCGACGTCCTCCTCGGCGATGTCGCCCTCGTAGGCCGCCTCCACGCTCGTGATGCGGCCGT
Organism: Halorubrum sp.; assembly: GCF_046498025.1. Taxonomy (NCBI): domain Archaea; kingdom Methanobacteriati; phylum Methanobacteriota; class Halobacteria; order Halobacteriales; family Haloferacaceae; genus Halorubrum; species Halorubrum sp. The sequence goes on along the minus strand of NZ_JAWOBM010000012.1, from coordinate 48,825 downwards.
CGAGCAGCTGCGCGGCGACCTTGCCGGCGGTCTCCGCCACGGCGATGTACGGCTTGATCCGCGGGAACGCGGTCTCGTCGACGGAGGGCGCGTTGAGCGCGGTGAGCACCGGCTCGTCGTCGAACGCGGAGAGCACGGCCTCGGCGGTGTCGACGGCGACGTTCTCCTGGGCCGCCTCAGTCGACGCGCCGAGGTGCGGCGTCAAGACGATCTCCTCGACGTCGAGCAGCGGCGAGTCCTGCGAGAGCGGCTCCTCGGCGAACGAGTCGAGCGCGGCGCCCGCGAGGACGCCGTCGTCGACCGCCTCGGCGAGCGCGTCCTCGTCGATGATGCCGCCGCGGGCGCAGTTGATGAGGTAGCCGCCCTCCAGCTGGGCCAGCTCGTCCTCGCCGATCATCCCCTCCGTCTCGGGGAGGAGCGGGGTGTGGATCGTCGCGAAGTCGCCGCGCGCGAGCGCCTCGTGGAGGTCCTCGACGAGCTCGGCGCCGAGCCGGTCGGCGCGCTCCTCGGAGATGTACGGGTCGTAGACGACGAGGTCCATCCCGAGCGAGTCGAGCCGCTTGGCGACCTCCTGGCCGACGCGACCGAGCCCGACGATGGTGAGCGTCTTGTTGTTCACCTCGGTGCCGAGGAACTCGCCTTTGGCCCACTCGCCGGCGAGGAGGCGACCGTGCGCCTGCGGGATCGAGCGCGCGACGGCGAACGTCATCGCGACCGTGTGCTCGGCGGCAGCCCGGACGTTGCCCTCCGGCGCGTTGGCGACGATGACGCCGTGGTCCGTGGCGGCCTCGATGTCGATGTTGTCGACGCCGATCCCCGCGCGGCCGACGATGACGAGGTCGGGGGCGGCCTCGAAGACGGCCTCGGTGACCTCGGTCCCGGAGCGGACGATGAGGGCGTTGGCGTCGCTCACGGCGTCGAGGAGGGCCTCCCCCTCGACGTGGTAGTCCGTTTCGACCTCGTGGCCGGCGTCTCGGAGTCGGTCCAACCCCGCGTCCGCGATGGGGTCGGTCACGAGTACCTTCATGTTCGGATCCACCGGCGGCGCGAGGTTAACGCTTTCCTCATCGCGCCGTTTTGCCGTCCGATGTGATCCGTGATCGTGGTCACCTTACCCCTTCGTTTCCGGTGGAAACACCTCGTTCGTGTCTACCCGCGTTGCGGAGCGCCTCCCTCCGCTCGCCCTTCACCTCCTTCGCTCCTTCCCCCTCCTCGTTTCTTCTCCCTCCTCCTCGCTCTGTCCCCTCCTCGTCCCTTCTCCTCGTATCTTCTCTCTCCTCCTCGATCTGTCCCCTCCTCGTCCCTTCTCCTCGTATCTTCTCCCTCCTCGTCCCTTCTCCTCGTATGTTCTCCCTCCTCCTCGCTCTGTCCCCTCCTCGTATCTTCTCTCTCCTCCTCGCTCCTTCCCCCTATCGTCCCTTCTCATCCCCTCGGTGTGCGGATCCGCCCGCTCCCCGGCGGTACTCCCTTTTATATTCGGCCGCACGGGCGCGTATGGACATTACGATCGCGTTCGCCGGCGTGGCCGCGATCCTCGTGCTGACGGGGATCAGTGCCTTCTTCTCCAGCTCGGAGCTGGCCGTCTTCTCGGTGCCGAGCCACCGGATCGACTCGCTGCTCGCCGCCGACGTGCCCGGCGCGCGGGCGCTCTCGGCGCTCCGCGAGGACTCGCACCGCTTCCTGGTCACGGCGTTGGTGAGCAACAACGTGGCCAACATCGCGGCCGCCTCGGTCGCGACCGCCGTGTTCGTCCGGTTCGGCTTCTCCGGAGGGCAGGCCGCGACCGGGTCGACGCTCGTCACCTCCGTTTTCGTCATCGTCTTCGGGGAGATCGCGCCGAAGTCCTACGCGGTCGCGAACGCCGAGACGCACGCGCTCCGCGTCTCCCGCCCGGTGGTCGCGATCCAGCGGGTCATCCGCCCGGTACTGTACGTCTTCGAGGCGCTCTCGGGCGTCGTCAACCGCTTCACCGGCGGGGAGTCCGACATCGAGTCGTACCTCACCCGCGAGGAGATCGAGACGCTCGTGCTCTCGGGGCAGGCCGCGGGCGCGATCGATCCCGAGGAGGGAGCGATGATCCGCGGGGTCCTCGACCTGGAGTCCACGCGCGTCTCCGCGGTGATGGTCCCCCGCACCGACATGGTGGCGCTGCCGGACACCGCGACCCCGGCCGACGTGCTCTCGACCGCCGGCCGGGAGGGCGTCACCCGGATGCCGGTGTACGGCGAGAACCGAGACGATGTGGTCGGGACCGTCGACGTGCGCGACGCCATCGGCGCCCACGAGCGTGGCGAGCCGCTTTCGAGCGCCCTCCGCGAGCCGACGTTCGTCCCGGAGACCCAGCCCGTCGACGAGCTGTTCGCCGAGCTGCGGTCGTCCGGGCGACGGCTGGCGGTCGTCGTCGACGAGTTCGGCGCGGTCGTCGGGATCGTCACGCTGGCGGACGTCGTCGAGGAGATCGTCGGCGAACTGGTCGGCCGGTGGGAGGTCGACCACGTCGACGTGGTCGCGCCCGACGCGGCGGTCGTCCGCGGGTGGACCACGGTCGCGCACCTCAACGAGACCCTCGGGCTGGACCTCCCGGTCGGCGGGGGCGTCGAGACGGTGGCGGGGCTGATCTCCCAGCGGATGGGCCGGGTCGCGGCCGAGGGCGACCGCGTCGTCCTCGGGGACGTGTCGCTCACCGTCACCGGGGCGACTCCGACGCGGGTGACGCGGGTGCGGGTCGAACACCCCGGAGAACGGCGGAGCTCGGGGGACGGGGACGACGCCGAGCGCGACGACGGCGGGGATCGGGGGGGATCCGAGAGGACGGAGTGAAGGCGTCGATCCGGCGAGCGCGCCGATCCGGCGAGCGCGCCGATCCGGCGAGCGCGTCGACCCCCTCCCGCCTCACAGCTCGAACGACGCGACGGTCTCGTACGTCGGGCCGTCGCTCGTCAGCGTCGACGAGACGAGCCGGACCGCCTCGACCTCGAACCGACCGATCTCGGGATCGCGGTTCCGGACGACCTCTTGGACCAGGTCCTTCCCGCGAGCGTCGTCCATCCGGGCGAGCGTGACGTGCGGGGTGAACGCGTGGTCCGCGGGGTCGACGCCGAGCGCGGTCGCCTCCGCCTCCAGCGCCCCGTGGAGCGCGGTCAGTTCCGCGCTCCCGTCGCCGATTCCGGCCCACACGACCGAGACGTAGTCGAGGCTCGGGAAGACGCCGAATCCCTCCACGGAGCACTCGAAGGGATCCGCGTCGGCGTCCGCGACCGCGCGCTCGCCGGCGGCGGTCACGTCGTCGAGAGCGGGGGCGTCGCTCTCGGCGTCGGCGTCGCCGGCGTCCGCGTCGTCGACCTCGCCGAGGAACGTCAGCGTCACGTGCGCCTGTTCGGGGTCGACGAACCGGAGTCCGTCGGCGCCCTCGAACGCGGCCTGTGCCTCCGCGACGGGCGCCGCGAGGTCGTCCGGCAGGCCGACGGCGAAGAACGCGCGCATAGACGGGTCCGAAGTTGGTCGAGGTCGATTATAAATGCGCGTGGGGTCAGTCGGCGGCTCCACCGGAAGCGGGGGGGTTGTTCGGGGAACCCCTCGAAGGTGCCGGCCGAACGCGGAAGAGGCACAGCGCGTCGCGGGAGCGCGAGTCACGACGCGCGACGGCGGAAGCCTATATCACGAGGAGAACGAGGCCGCTCGCGACGACGACGCCCAGGACGATGGAGACGAGTCGTCCGAGGCGATAGGTGCCCAGGAGCCACGCCAGTGCGGCCTTGACCAGCGTGTTCGCGATGGCCGCGATGACGATTCCCGTGGTCGCGACCTGCGTCGAAATCGTCCCCTCGGCAGCGAGCCTGCTCAGCGTGATCGTCATCGCGTCGACGTCTGCCAGCCCCGAGAGGAACGCCGTGGCGTACACGCCCGACGTGCCGAACCACTCGTGCGCGTGTTCGGAGACGAGGAGCACGAGCGCGAAGACCACCCCGAACAGGAGCGCCGGCCGGAGTCGAAACGGATTGCTCAGCTCGTCGGGTTCGACCGTCTCGTCGGACGTCGTGCGCCAGTACAGCGCTCCGGCGGCAACGGTCCCGACGACGGTCATGGCTCCCAGCGGAACGGCGACGCTCGGGAGGAGCTCCGGATTGACGACCGCGACCTCGATGAGCGCTCGGGGGAACATCACGATGGACGCGATGACGACCGCGAACGCGCAGATGTGATACAGCGTCTCGTTTTGCGTCGTCTTCTCCGCCATCGAAACCGTCGTCGCCGTCGAGGAGACGAACCCGCCGATGACGCCGGTCACCGCGATGCCCTGTTCGGGATCGAGGAACTGCGCGAGCACGTACGCGACGAACCCGAGCCCGGTGACGAAGACGACCATCAACCAGATAAACCGCGGGTTGAGCCCGTAGAGGGCGTCTAACGGGCGGTTCGGAAGGGTGGGGAGAACGACGAGGACGACGAGGATGAACTTCGCCGAGGCCAGGCGCTCGGTCTCTTCGATGTTCTCGGCGAACTCGTGGATCGGGTCCTTGATCGAGAGGAGCACCGTGACGGTCCCGCCGACGACGATCGCGACGATCGCACCGGTGTCGGAGTGCATCGCGATCGCCCCCAGTATCGCGGTGAGGAGGGCAGCCATCACCGTCGTCAGACCGATGTCCTCTTCGAACCTGATTTTTCCGGCGTACGCGACGGTGAGCGGGACGACGAGCGCGCCGATGGCAAGCGGAAGCATCCTCGGGAAGAACTCCGAGACGAGCCCGCCGTAGAGCGCGAACAGGGGGAAGGTGCGGCTCCCGGCGAACATCCCGCCCGACTCGCTCTGCTCCCGTTCCAATCCGATGAGTGCGCCGAGCCCCACACCGACGAGGAGATGTAAGAGAACCTCGGCGAGCGGATCGGCTACGGGGTCGACCATTGCCCGGAGGTTCGGGTACGCCCGACGTTAAACTACGGGACGAGAGAAATCGCGGCGTTCACGCCCGCGGCGTCGCTCGAGTCAGCGGGGTCGAATCGTCTATCGATACGCCCTCGCTGCCCGCCGGCCGGTCTGTTTACAAGCGCTCGCGGAGGGTCCGGGCGGTCGCGTCGCCGACGCCGTCGACGTCGGTGAGGTCCTCGGGCGAGGCCTCGCGCACGCTCTCGACCGACCCGAATCTGCGGAGGAGTCGGCGGCGCGTCTGAGGACCGACGCCGGGCACGTCGTCGAGGACCGTCCTGACCTCGTCGCGGACGGTCTGGTGGTACGACACCGCGAAGCGGTGCGCCTCGTCGCGGACCCGCTGGAGCAGGTGCAGTTCGGGGGCGTCGTCGGGCCACCGGCGGGTGCCGGTCGGGGTGACGACCAGCTCCTCGGCCTTCGCGAGCGCGACGACGGGCACGTCCCAGCCGGTCTCCGCGAGCGCGTCGCGGGCGGCGCCGAGCTGCCCGTCGCCGCCGTCGATGAGCAGGAGGTCGGGGTCGGGGCGGTCGTCCCGGCCGGAGACCGCGCGCTCGGCGCGCCACCGGATCAGCTCGCGCATGTTCGCGTAGTCGTCGTTGCGGTCGGTGAGCTTCTTCCGGCGGTAGTCGGCCGTCTCCGCGCTCCCGTCGACGAAGCAGACGTCCGAGCCGACCACCGCGGTGCCCTGCGCGTGGCTCACGTCGAACCCCTCGATCCGGGCGGGCCGGTCGATCCCGAGCCGCTCGCCGAGCGCGCCGACGGGGTCGTCGCGCCCCCCGCGCTTGCGGGCGTTCTTGAGGGCGAGCTCGACGAGCTTCGCCTCGCGGCCCGCGCCGGGCACCCGCACCGCGACGCCTTCGGCCTCCAGCCAGTCGACCACGTCCGGGTCCGACGGGCGCTCCGCCAAGAGGACCGCGTCCGGGAACTCGCGTTCGGCGTAGTACTGCGTGAGGAACGCCGACAGCACCGCGGCAGGGGTGTTGGCGTCGGGGTCGGCGGGGGCGTCGGCGACGGTCGCTTCCGCTCCCTCGGCGTCGTCTCCCACCGCCGCCGCGTCCAACCGGTGGCGGCTCCGGTCGACCAGCTGCCCGCGCTCGCTGTGGAGCCGTGCGACGCGGGCGACGTCGCCCTCGACGGCGGCCGCGAGCACGTCGACGGTGCGGTCGTCGGACCGGTCGCTCACGGCTTCGCCGCCCTCGCCGTGGAACGCCTCGACCGCTTCGAGCCGGTCCCGGAGGTTGGCGGCGCGCTCGAACTCCGCGCGCTCGGCGGCGGCCTCCATCCGCCGGCGCAGGGGGTCGGCGAGGACGCCCGTCTCGCCCTCCAAGAACCGGTGGACGGCGGCCACGTCCTCGGCGTAGCTCTCGGGGTCGATCTCGCCGGTGCAGGGGGCCGAGCAGATCCCCATCTCGTAGTCGAGGCAGGGGCGGTCGCGGTTCGCGTACTTGTGGTCCGAGCAGCCGCGGAGCAGGTACTCGTCGCGGACCGCCTTCACCACGGTCTCGACGCGGCCCTTGTCCGTGAACGGCCCGTACGCGACCGCGCCCTCCTCCGGGTCGCGGGTGACCTCGATCCGGGGGATCGGGTGGTCGGTGAGCGCGATCAGCGGGTACGACTTGTCGTCCTTCAGCCGGACGTTGAACCGGGGCTGCAGCCGCTTTATGAGGTTCGCCTCCAACAGCAGCGCCTGCGTCTCGGTATCAGTGACCGCGAACTCGATCCGGTCGGCCCGCGCGACCATCCCCCGAATGCGCCCCGATCGCGGGTCCGCGTACGACCGCACCCGGTCGCGCAGGTCGACCGCCTTGCCGACGTACAGCGTGGTCTCTCCCGCCCGGAACTGGTACACGCCGGGCTCGGTCGGGAGGTCTGCGGCCCGCTCGCGCACGGCGTCGGCGTCCATCGACCGGGAGTAGCCGCCGAACGCGTTTGAACGCTACGGGCGGGGGTGTTGCGAGCTGCGCAGCGAAGGAAGAGGTCAGCGTAGCCGGCGGCGATCCTGTCGGCCGTCCAACGGACTTGGTATCAGTTTCGAGAATCGGGGGAAACCGTTTATCCGGGTGCTTTGGGGAGGGCCACGTAGACATGACGGGACTTCGAGGGCTCTTCCGGCGCGTGTTCGGGCGGGATCGGAACTCGCGGTCGGTCCCGGACGGGGGCGTCGTCGTCGACGACTCGACCGGTGACGGGGGGTCGACTCCGGGAGGGGTCGGAGGCGGGGGCGAAGCGTACACGATCGCCGAAGCCCGGGGCGTCGACCGCGCCGAAACGCTGGCCAGGGCGGGCTTCGAGCAGGTGTTCGACGCGACGAGCGTCCCGACGTTCATCCTGGACGCCGAGGGGAACGTCGCCGAGTGGAACGAGTCCATCGCGTCGCTCACCGGGAGCGAGCGCGAGGACGCCGTCGGCCACGGCCACGTCTCGGAGCTGTTCTACCCCGACGGCCGACGGGCGGACACCCTCGCCGACAAGGTGCTCGACGCGCCGGAGACCGCCGACGAGGCCTACGGCGTCGAGCGCTGCGACTCGGCTCGGCACCGCTACCGCGACACCAGCACGATGGTGGACCGGCACGGCGACGAGAAGCACATCGAGTTCACGGCGACCCCGTTGTACGACGGCGACGAGGTGATCGGCGTCACCGAGGTCGTCATCGACCGCACGGAGAACGTCGACGAGCGCGACGCGACGACGGAACTGGTCTCCGAGATCCGCGCGACGGCCGAGGAGATCGGCGAGGGAAACCTCGACGCACGCGCCGTCTGCCACGAGGAGTGCGAGATCCTCGACGACGACCTGTTGGCCGTCATCGGCGTCGTCAACGAGATGGCCGAGAACCTCCAGGACCTCTCCGAGAGCGTCCACGAGCAGGCGCGACAGATCGACCGGACGGTCCAGGAGGCGAGCGGCGCCGCCGCCGACATCGCCGAGAACGTCGACGAGCAGAACGAGCTGTTAGAGGAGAGCGTCTCCGAGATGCAGTCGTTCTCGGCCGGGATGGAGGAGGTCGCCGCCACGGCGGACCAGGTCGACTCGGCCGCGGTCGCCGCCAGCGAGGCCGCCGACGAGGGGCTCGACGCCAGCGAGGACGCCCGCGAGGCGACGGAGGACGTCGTCGAGATCGGGGACGAGCTCGTCGAGAGCGTGGGGGCGCTCTCGGAGCGCATGGACGACATCGAAGAGGTGATCGAGGTCATCTCGGACGTCGCCGAGCAGACGAACCTGCTCGCGCTCAACGCCAACATCGAGGCCGCCCGCGCCGGGGAGGGCGGGGACGGCTTCGCGGTCGTCGCCGAGGAGGTGAAGAAGCTCGCCGACGAGACCCGCGGCTACACCGAGGAGATCACGGAGAGCCTGGCCGAACTCCAGGCGCAGTCGGACGAGACGAGCGCCGCCGTCGAGCGCTCGCACGATCGGATCGAGGACGCCGGCACCGAGATCGAGACCGTCCTCGACTCCCTGGCGGAGATCGCCGACGCGGTCGACGAAGCGGCCGCCGGCGTCGCCGAGGTCGCTCGGACGACCGACGACCAGGCGGCGACCGTCGAGGAGCTCACCTCGTCGCTGGAGGCGGTGCGGGAGCGCTCCGACCGCACCGAGGCGGCGACCCACCGCATCGTCGAGGCGACCGACGATCAGGAGGTCGCCGTCGACGAACTGATCGCGCGCGTCGAGCGGCTGGACGCCCGAGAGTAGGCCGAACGCCGCGCTTCGATCGGCCGTCCCCGCGGTGCGTCTCGTCGGCCGCCGCCGAACGTTTAACCCCACCGAGGCCCTGTTTCTGGTATGTCCGCCACGCCGCCCGGACCCATGGGCGACCCCTTCTTCGGCAACGGTCGCCAGTACGCCGACGATCCGTTCTCGTTCATGCACGCCTGCGCCGACAGCTACGGCGACGTCGTCCGTTTCGACCTCGGCCCGCGCGAGACGTACCTCCTGACGAACCCCGCCGATATCGAGCGCGTCCTCGTCTCCGACGCCGAGCGCTACCGGAAGCCGCAGTTCGGCGACGACGCCATCGACACGCTGCTCGGGGACGGCCTCCTCATGAGCGAGGGAGAGACGTGGGAGCGCCAGCGGAAGCTCGCGAGCCCCTCGTTCCACAACCGCCGGATCGGAGCGCTCGCGGGGACGATGGTCGAACACACGCGGTCCCAGATCGCGGACTGGAACGACGGCGAGATCGTCGACGTGCAGCTGGAGGTCGCCCGCCTCACCGTCAAGATAATCGTCTCGGCGATGTTCGGCGCCGATATCACCGACGAGGAGGTGAAGACGGTCCAGGAGGAGCTGGAGCCGCTCGGCGCTCGGTTCGAGCCCGACCCGCGCCGCTTCCTGATCCCGAACTGGGTCCCGACCCGTGAGAACCGCGAGTTCGACGCCGCTATCGACACCCTCGAGTCCGTGATCGACGGGATCGTCGAGCGCCGGCGCGGGACCGAGCGCGACCCGAGCGTCGACCCGGCCGGGCCCGAGGGCGTCGCGGTTCGCGGTCCCCCCGGCGACGGGAACGGCGACCTGCCGATGGACCTGCTCTCCGTCCTGCTGCGCGCCCGCGACCGGGGCGAGCAGACGGACGAGAACCTGCGCGACGAGCTGGTGACGATGCTGCTGGCGGGTCACGACACGACCGCGCTCGCGCTGACGTACACCTTCTACCTGCTCTCGAAGCACCCCGAGGCGCGGGAGCGCGTGGCCGCGGAGGCCGAAGCCGCTGTGGCGGACGGCGCCCCGACCGCCGCCGACGCGCGCGAGATGAAATTCACGGACCGCGTGCTCACCGAGTCGATGCGGCTGTACCCGCCCGTCTACACCATGTTCCGCGAGCCGAAGCTCGACGTGAAACTGGGGGGGTATCGGATCCCCGAGGGCTCCGCGCTGATGCTGTCGCAGTGGGTGATCCACCGGTCCTCGCGTTGGTACGACGACCCCGAGACGTTCGATCCGGACCGCTGGACGCCCGAGCGTCGGAGCCGGCGCCCCCGGTTCGCCTACTTCCCGTTCGGCGCCGGTCCGCGCCATTGCATCGGCAAGGCGTTCTCGCTGCTGGAGGCGAAGCTGATCCTCGCGGAGGTCTGTTCGCAGTACGACCTCGACTACGAGGGGCCCGAGCTCTCGCTGCGCGGGTCGCTGACGATGCACCCGAATCACCCGGTCCCGATGCGGATCCGCGAGCGGTGAGGGATGCCTGACGACGGGACCGAGTACTGCCGCCGCTGCGGCGAGCCTCTCGTCCGCGGCGCCGTCGCGAGCCACCAGCGCGCCTGTTGCCTCTACGCGACCCCGATCGCCGGGATCTGCCCGACGCACGGCCCCGTCGGCCCCCACCACGCGGTCAACGAGCCGAGCGGGAGCGACGGCGCGAACGGCGAGAACGACGTGAACGACGGCCGAGAATGACCGCCGACGGCGACGTGCTACTTATAAATCGATAGCGGTGGCGTCGCCGGCGCTACGCGCCGGCTGCAAGCGAGAGCTTCGCTCTCGCCCTGCGCGCCTCCGAACGCCCGCAGGGCGTGAGGAGCGCGTGCGAGGGAGTCGCTGGCGCGTTCCGCGCCAGCGACGAGGCTGGGGAGGCGTGAGATGCGGTCGACGTGGGGGCTTTGGAGGTGGTCACCGTCGAAGCCCAGTCGACAGCGTATCGCCGAGCGGCTGGGGCGTTGGACGCCTTCACCGTCGATCCGCTCGCAACCACTTATAAATCGATAGTCGCGGCGACCTCGCGAAACTCCGGATCATACAGGTCGAGCGCGTGGACCCGCCACCGGATCGGGTCGAACTCGGTGGCGACGAGGTCCGCCACGGTCCCCGGCTCGGGGTTCCCGCCGCGAGCCAGGGTGACGTGCGGGACGAAGTCGTCGCCCTCGATCCCCTCGACCGCGCCGTAGGCGGCGCAGAGCCGGCGGTGAATCCGGACGAGCCCGTCGCTCTCGACGGCGAGATACACGACGGGCCGCGAGCCGGAGGCCGGGGCGTCGAAGACGTCGACCCCGGTCACCGCGACGTCGAACGGGTCGGTACCCGAGAGGAGGGGCCGGAGGTCCTCGCGCAGCGCCGCGATCGCGTCCTCCTTGAGGACGATCGGGTCGCCGCCGGGAGCGTCGTCGGGTGACCCCGCGCGACCGGACCGACCGCCGCCCGCGACGCGGTCCGGAACGTCCTCGACCCCGAGCCGCTTGCAGACCAGAGTGTGCCGGTCTCGCACGCGGTCGAACCCCGACAGTTTCGGGTGGAGATCGGCCGCGAGGTGGTCGACAGCGGGCGGGAGCGGGACGTTGAGGCTGAACACGTCTCAGATCCGATCGGTGAGCCGTAAGGCGATCAGGACGACGATCGCGACGACGATCAGCGTCGGGAGCGCCTCGATCAGCGCGAACGTCAGGTCCAGCACCGTCCCGAGGATCTCCAGGAGAAGCCACACGATAGCAAGCCCCAAGATCACCTTCAGGAGGTCGTCGACGTCGAGGTCGGCGCGGTCCGCGTCCGGTCTGTCCATAGGTGAGTCGACGGTCGCGACGGGCAAAAAGGCCACCGAGGGGCGCCGTCGGTGCGCGATCGGGTATTTAAAAATGGCTCCGCGCCGAACGGGATCCATGAGTCTCATCGCGTTCGACTTCGACGGCACGCTCTCCGACTCCGAGATGACGGTCCTGCTCGCCCGGCGCGCGGGCGTCGCCGACGAGGTGGCCGAGATCACGGAGCGGGCGATGAACGACGAGCTCAGCTACGCCGAGAGCCTCTACCGGCGGGCGGAGCTGCTCGACGGGCTCGACGAGGACGCGGTCGCGGCCGCGTTCGACGAGGTGACGCTGCGGTCCGGCGCCGGGGAGCTGATCGCCCGGTTGCAGGCCGACGGCCACCACGTCGCGGTGCTCACGGGCGGGTTCGAACGCGGCGTGGAGCGCGCGCTCGCGACGGAAGGCGTGGAGGCCGACACGATCGTCGCCAACCGCCTCCCGATGGCGGGCGGGAAACTCACCGGCGACGCCGAGGGACCGCTCATCGAGGGGACCAAAGACGACGCGCTGGCCGAGCTGGCCGACGACCTCGGCGTCCCGATGGCGGAGACGGTCGCGATCGGCGACGGCGCGAACGACCTCCCGATGCTGGAGGTCGCCGGCCTCGCGGTCGGGTTCGTTCCCAAGGACGCGGTGCGTCCCGTCTGTGACGCCGTCGTCGCCTCCATGTTCCGGCTCGGGAAGGTGCTGGAGAGCTACGGCGTGCTGTCGCCCGAGTCGTGACCCCATCGGGAGCCGAGCGTCGTCGCACCCGCCACGGCCACACTGTTTGGATAGGTCCTTAATAAGGGGCGGAGCGAACAGGGAGTTATGAACGGCGTTGCCGGGGTGAGTAGATGCTTCCGACGCTGACGTATCTCCAGTTCCACCTCGTCTTCAGCCTCCCCGTGGTCGCGGCGCTGTGGTACCTCGCGCCGCGGTACGAGCCGGTCCGTCGCCGCCGCGCGACCGCCGGGATCGCGATCCTCGTCGCCATCGCGTACCTGTACACGACGCCGTGGATCAGCTACATGATCCGGCAGGGGGCGTGGTGGTACGCGGACGGGGCGGTGCTCGTCCGCGCGCTGTCGATCCCGCTCGGCGAGTACCTCTTTTTCACCATTCAGACCGTCGTCACCGCGTTCGCGCTCCACCTGATCGGGTTCGACCCGACGTTCCGCGAGGGCGACTTCGACCGACTGCCACGGGTGGCCGGCGTCGTCGCCGGCGTCGCGATGGTGGTGGGCGGGCTGTGGCTGGTGACGCTCGACCAATCGTACCTCTACCTCGGCGGGCTGATCGCGTGGGTCGGTCCCGTCGTCGCGCTCCAGTGGGCGGTCGGCGGCGGCTACCTGGTTCGGACGCCGCGGGTCTGGCTCGCGGCGACGCTGATCCCGGCCGCGTACTTCTGGGTCGCGGACCGGATCGCGATCGAGATGGGGACGTGGCAGCTCTCGACCGAGCTCACGACCGGCGTGGCCGTCCTCGGGCTCCCGATCGAGGAGATGCTCTTCTTCGCCTCGGCCGGCGTGATGACCGTGAACGGGCTCGTGCTGTTCGAGTGGGTGCTCGACTGGAACGACCGCCGCGGGCGGCCGACCGAGGCCGCCGCCGGCGCGTTCGAACCGGACCCCGAGTCGGCCGACCCCGTCGATGACTGAGACCGCGACGCGCTCGGCGGCGCGGCGCGAACCGACGGCGGTCGAGCGCGACGACCGAGCCCGATCGGCCGTCGACCGGTGGTTCGCGCTGTACCCCGCGCTGGCGCTCGCCGCGCTGCTGCCGGTCGGCGCCGTGACCCCTCTGTTTCCGGTCGAGATCGGCGTCGCGACGTTCGCGCTGGGGACGCTCGTCGTCGGGATGGCCCACGGCGCGGTCGACCACCTCGTCCCCCTGCGGGCGGCGCCCGACGTGTCGCTTCGGCGGTCGGTCGCCGTCGTCTCCGCGGTGTACGCGCTCCTCGGCGGGGCGGTCGTCGCGGCGTTCTTCCTCGCGCCGGTGGCCGCGTTCGTCGGGTTCATCGCGCTCACGTGGCTCCACTGGGGGCAGGGTGACGTCGCGGCGCTCGTCGTCGCCGGCGTCGACCACCTCCCGACCTCGGCCGAGCGCTGGCTGAGCCTCGTCGTCCGCGGCGGGCTCCCGATGGGCGTCCCGCTGCTCGGGCATCCGGGGGAGTACCGGCTGGTCGCCGAGTGGATCGTGGGGCTGTTCGTCGTCGACGCGGCCGCCGCGACCGCCGCGGTCGACCCGCTGTTCGTCCCGGCGACGCGACTGGCCGTCGGCGGGTTCATGATCGCCGCGACGGCGCTGTCGGTCGTGCTGGGGTACCGGCGCGTCCGCGCCGGAGCCTCGCGCCGGGGGTGGGTCCGCGACGCGGGCGAGGTGGCGGTGCTGTGGGCGTGGTTCCTCCTCGCCGCGCCGGTGTTCGCCGTCGGAGTGTACTTCGCGCTCTGGCACGCGCTCCGGCACGTCGGCCGGCTCGTCCTCGTCGACGAGCGGGCGTCCGCGGCGCTCGGCGACGGCGACTTGCTCGGCGCCCTCCGGCGGTTCGCGCGCGACGCCGCGCCGCTCACCCTCGGCGGCTTCCTCGTCGTCGCCGCGGTCGGGCTGTCGGTCCCCGCCGGCGTCGCCGCGCCCGGAGACTTGCTCGCCGTGTCGCTCGTCGCCATCGCGGCCATGACGCTTCCGCACGTCGTCGTCGTCGCGTGGCTCGATAGACGACAGGGCGTCTGGCGGCCGCGAGCGGGCGGGTAAGATCGGTCTGCGCTCGCGTCAGCGTGCCACTCTTGTCGACGGGGAGCGTACCGCATCGGGATGGACGAGATCGCGATCCGAGACCCGCGACCGGACGACGCCGACGAGCTGGAGGCGCTCATCACCGCGCACTTCAGCGAGGGGAGCTCCTACGGCGTGGACCTCGGCCTCGACGACCCGACCTACCACGTGCTGGTCGCGGTCACGGTCGACGCCGACGTCGAGTCGGACGGCGTGGGGAGCGCCGACACGGACGCCGCAGACGGCGGCAGCGACTCGATCCTCGGAGTCATGGCGCTGCGCGAGCTCGAGGACCCGGCCGCCGTCGCCGAGGAGATGTACTTTTTCGACGACCCCGCTCTGGTCCCCGAAGCCGACCGGTACGGTCACCTCGAGATGGGCTACATCCGGGAAGGGGCGACGGGGCGCGGGATCGGGAGTCGGCTCCTCGAACGGCTGCACGATATCGGCGCGAGGCGGGGCGTCGACCTGTTCCTCGCTGACTCGTGGTTCCACGGCGGCGACGACTCCCCGGAGAAGCTGTTCGACCGCCACGGCTACGAGACGGTCCACCGCGAGCCGATCGAGCGGTCCGCCGCGGAGTGCCCGAAGTGCGAGGTCGAGTGCACCTGCGAGGGGGCGCTCGCGGTGCGACGCGTCGGGGGGAATGCGCGGTGAATCACGACCGCGTCCACGCCAGAGAGCCGTCGCACCACGTCGACCGGTGGTCAGTCGGGGTGATCGAATCGATCGACGAGCGCGACGGTCACTGCGTCGTGACGGTTCGCCCGGTCGCGTCGGGGGAGGCGGGCGACGAGCGGCAGTCCGAAGGCGACGGCAGGACCGTCGAGCTCGTGATCACCCTCGCGGTCAGAGACCTGTTCGTGGGGCGGCTCGCCGTCGACGACGACGAGTCGCCGGTCGGCGAGCGCGTGTGGTATCGGAAACGGGGCGGGTGAGGCGGGGTAAAACAGTACATAAACGTAGCGGGGTGGAGGCCGACGCGGTCAGCGGGACCGGACCGTCCCGAACGGTCCGGCGTCGTCACTCCAGCTGGTGGTAGTCCAGCTCGTGACCCTCGTCGAGCGCGGCCTGAACGGCTTCGCTCGGCTCGTCGACCGGTTCGGTCCGGAGCCGCATCCCGCCGACGTCGGCGGCGTCGATGTAGATGTTCCGCCGCCAGTCGGAGTCGACGTCGGGGTGATCGGTGCGGTAGTGGGCGCCGCGGGACTCCTCGCGTTCGAGCGCACCGCGGAGCACCGCCTCGGCGGCGACGAGGGTGAACCCGACGTCGACGGCGAGCTCGAACGACTCGCTCGTGACCGGGCCGACGCGCATGTCGGCGGCCCGCTCGCGGACGGCGTCGAGTCGCTCGAGCCCCTCACGGAGGGACGACTCGTCGCGGAGGATCCCGGCGTGGTCCCACATCAGCTCCCGCAGCTCGGCGATCACCTCGTCCACGTCGTGGTCGCCCTCGTTCCCCGCCATCGCGCGCAGGTCCCGGAAGTGCGGTTCGACGAGCGACTCGCGGAGGGCGTCCGGAACCTCGCCCGGGCCGTCGACCCGGTCGGCGATCCGCTCGCCGGCGACGACGCCGTACGCGACGGTCTCGGCCAGCGAGTTGCCGCCGAGCCGGTTCGCGCCGTGAACGCCCGCCATCGTCTCGCCGATGGCGAAGAGGCCGTCCACGTCGGTCTCTCCGCCGTCGTCGACGGCGACGCCGCCCATCCCGTAGTGGGAGGTGGGCGCCACCTCGACGGGCGCTTCGGCCATGTCCACGCCGAGGTCGTGGAACCGCTCGTACATCCGCGGGAGACGCTCGCGGATGAAGTCGGCGTCGCGATGAGAGATGTCGAGGAAGACGCCGCCGTTCTCGGTGCCGCGTCCCTCGGCGACCTCCTGTGCGATCGCCCGAGCGACCACGTCGCGGGCGTCCAGCTCCATCTGGTCGGGGGAGTACCGCTCCATGAAGCGCTCGCCCTCGCTGTTGAACAGGCGGCCGCCCTCGCCGCGGACCGCCTCGGTCACGAGGCGCCCGCTCCACGGCGCCCACTCCGGGTCGCCCTCGTCGACGGCCATCCCTGTCGGGTGGAACTGCATGAACTCCATGTCCATCAGCGACGCGCCGGCGTCGGACGCCAGCGCCGCGCCGTCGCCGTTGTTCTCGTCGTCTCTGGACGTGTGGCGGTTGTAGATCGCCGCGTGGCCGCCGGCGGCGAGGACGACGGTGCCGGCGTTGAACAAGACGAACTCGCCGGTGTCCATGTCGAACCCGACGGCACCGTAGACCGCGTCGCCGTCGGAGACGAGCTTCGTGATCATCACGTTCTCGCGGTACGGGACGGAGAGCTCCCGGGCCCGGTCCACGAGCGCGTTCAGCATCGACTCGCCGGTGTGATCGCCGGCGAACGCCGTCCGGCGGAACGACTGGGCGCCGAAGAACCGCTGGTCGATCTCGCCGTCCTCGGTGCGCGAGTACGCCATCCCCCACTCGTCGAGTTCGCGGAGGCGCTCGGGCATCTGCTCGGTCACGGTCTCGACCTTCGCCGGGTCGTTGAGGAAGTGGCCCTCGTTGAGTGTGTCGGCGGCGTGGATCGCCGGCGAGTCCTCGGGGTCGCGGGTGCCGAGCGCGCCGTTGATCCCGCCGCGGGCCCACGTCGTGTGCGCGTCGCCGTGGCCGCGCTTGCCGAGCACCAGAACGTCGTCGACCCCGCGCTCGGCGAGCTCGATCGCTGACCGTGCCCCCGCCGCGCCGGCGCCGATGACGAGGACGGAGACGTCCACGTGGTCGTACTCGACCGATTCGTCGGGGTCAGTGGGTCGTCGTTCGTTCACGTCTCTGGTACGGTCTCTACGGGGAAAAGGCTCACGCGCGTGCGCGCGCGAGAGAACGTAAGGTGGTGCGAAGTGGGATGACGCGGCTGAGGTGGGGTGACGCGGCTGAGGTGGGGTGACGCGGCTGGCGCGAGCGGGGTGACGGCGGTGAGCGGTCCCGTCAGTCCCACCCCGGCGTTCCGGGGGCGCCGGCGTCGTCCTCCAGTTCGCGGACCAGCCGCTCTTGCGAGTCGGCGTCGAAGGGAACGGGCTCCCCGTCGGCGCCGGCGCGGTCCGTCCACTCGCCAATCGCGCGCCCCGCCCACGAGTCGGCGTCGCGGGCGCGAGCGCGGGCCTCGGCCATGCGGTCGCGGTCGACCGACAGCGATCCGGGACGGGAGCCGACGGCGGCCCCGACGAACCGGGCCCGGTCGTCGTCGGTGAGCGAGTCGCTCCGGATCCGGTCGATCACGCCGTCGAGTCCGTCCGGATCCGGGTACGCGAAGACGGTCGTTCCGAGCGCCTGCGGGCCGAACGCGGGCGCGGGGAGGTCGGCCGGCGGCTCGTCGTCGAGGAGTCGGTCGCCGCCGC
The DNA here is from genome assembly GCF_046498025.1 of Halorubrum sp. Classification (NCBI taxonomy): domain Archaea; kingdom Methanobacteriati; phylum Methanobacteriota; class Halobacteria; order Halobacteriales; family Haloferacaceae; genus Halorubrum; species Halorubrum sp. The sequence goes on along the minus strand of NZ_JAWOBM010000012.1, from coordinate 31,239 downwards.
CCGCGTCCTCGACGCGCTCGCACTCGGTCTCGGCGTCGAGTTCGAGGTTCTGCCCCGGGTACGTCGCGCAGGTCCGGGGATAGCGGTCCTCGTCGTGGATCCGGCACTGGAGCGTCGTCGGGTCGAGGAAGACGCACGCGTCGAGCCAGCGGAGCTCGTCGGTGCCGATCGGCGCGACCGGCTTAGGCGGTTTCCGAAGGCCGAGCATGAACACGGGGCGGTCGCCGGCCGCCGCGACCTCGGTGCCGTCGACGGCGACGCGTTCGTCGCGCTCGGCGGGCTCGAACAGGCGGGGGACGAGCACGTCGCCGAGTCCGTCGTCGAGGAAGCCGGCGACCTCGTCGCGGGTGAGCGGGACCAGGTCGTACGCGTCGTCGAGGGGAGGGCGGTCGCCGGCGCGGTCGGAACCGGCGGCGTCCGGCGCGAGCGGCCGCCAGTCGACGCAGCAGCCGGCGCAGCCCTCACAGCGGAGTTCCATATGGTATCAACCGTGCGAACGGTTCGCACGGTTAAAAGGGATCGGAGGGTGACGGGTTCGCATTTATAAACAGAGGGCGGTCGGCGCGCGCCTCCGAGCGGCCGCCCCGGGCGGCCGCGAGTAGCGAGGGACCGAAGGTCCCTCTGACAGCCGGCGGCTCCGCCGCCGGCGAGAGCGCGTGCGAGGGACGCGGCGAGTGACGCGGGCGACCGAAGGGAGCCCCGAACGAGCCGCGAGGCTGGGGAGGTGTGAGGTGCGGGGCGGTTGCGGTCGGGGCGGGATTCAAAGGGGCAGTCGCGAGGACGGCGCACGCTCGCTGTGCTCCTCATTCGGTCGCTCACTTCGTTCGCTCCCTCATTGCGGTGCTTACATCGCCTGCGCCGTCCTCGCGACTGGGGCTTTGAGGTGTTCGCCGCAGAGGAGTCGATCAGGTATAGCCGAGCGGCTGGGGCTTTGGAGGTGTCCGCCGTACAGGAGTCGATCACATACAGCCGAGCGGTAGCGAGGCGCTTCGCGCCTCTGGCAGCCGACGGCGAAGCCGCCGGCAACTGGGACTTTGGAGGTGTTCACCGTCGATCCGCGATCGACCGTTTATAAACGAGCGATCGGGTCAGGGCGCGACGCCGACGGTCAACAGCGTCCCCCACGTCCGGTAGCGGTCGACCATCGCCTCGCGCGAGTGCCAGTCCTCGGTGGGGAACTCGGCGGCGGGCGGGATCTCGATCTCCCGGTCGGGAACGTTGTCCTGTTCGGCGACGTACAGCCCGGCGTCGCGGAACGCCTCGCGGTACTCCTCGCGGCTCCACAGGGTCATCTCCACCGCGATGTTGTCCTGCCACGCGTGGCTCGCTTCGTTCTCCGCGTAGTAGTTGACGGCGCAGTAGAAGGTGCCGCCGGGTTTCAGCACGCGCCGGATCTCCCGGAGCGTGTTGCGGGGGTCCGCCGCGTAGTAGAACGCCTCCATCGAGAAGACGTGGTCGAGCGAGTCGTCGGCGAAGGGGAGCGCGTCGAAGTCGCCGACGAGGAAGCCGACCGCGTCGTCGTCGGTGTAGCTCCGAGCGTTGCCCGCCATCTCGGGCGCGCCGTCGAGTCCGTACGCTCGCCCGATCCCGCGCTCGCGGAGCGCGCGGAGCGCGTAGCCGGAGCCGGTGCCCAGGTCCAGAACGGCGTCGCCCGCCTCGACCGGCATCCGCGCGAGGACGTGCTTCGCGGTGTGCCAGTGTCTGTCCTCCATCCCGCGGTCCTTCCCCGACGTCGCCCACTGATCGAACTCTTCGCGAACGCTCATGGCGGGACGAGGGGCGGACGGGTGAAAACCGGTTCGGAGCGGAATGGGTGCCGTCCGTCCGATTTGCGGCGTACGACACGCGACGTGCGCTCAGAAACCGCCGCCGTTTTATTTACCGGCGACCGTGCGAGGAGTGTGAAACGCCCGCAGAGCCTCCGTCGACCGAAGTACCGGATCGCGGACTCCGCACAGCAGGCGGTCGGCGGCTTCCTCCTCGCGGGACCGTTCGTCGTCACCGAGGAAGTGTGGGTGCTGGCTGCGGGCATGCACTGGATTCAGGGGGTGCTGACCGCCGGGATCGTCGCGCTGATCGGGTACGCCGCGCTCTACCGGGCAGACACTGACCGCGACCCCGAGGTTGAAAAAGAGATCGCGGGGATCCCCGCCCGGTTCGTGTCCCTGATGATCGTCGCCTTCGGCTCCGTGGCCCTCCTCGCGGTGCTGTTCGACGCCCCGGACACGTTCCTCATCGAGGAGGGCGTGACGGGTATCGAGTTGTGGGGGACGACGGCCAAGGCCGTCTCGGTCGGCGCGGTGTTCAGCGTCGTCGGCGCCGCGACCGCCGACAGCGTGTTCTGAGTTCACACGACCACCGAGACGAAGCTCACACCACCACCGAAACGACCGCGAAGAGGATCAGGACGCCGGCGATGTCACAAACGTTAGTGACGACCGGAATTGTGGTGCTGTCCGGATCGAGGCCGACGCGGTAGGAGGCCTCCACGGCGGCGACGCTCGTCACGACGACGAGGACGGCGAGGAGCATCCCGGAGATCAGCGAGACGAGGAGCACGCGCCCGAGCGCGAGCGTACCGCCGAGCGCGACGCCGATGGCCCACGCGGCGACGCCGACCGCGCCGAAGACGGTGGCCGCGAGCGCGAACACGGCGCCAGCGTTCGCCCTGAGATCGGGGTTCGACGGGTCCAGCTCGTACGTCCCGAGATACAGCTGGGTGGTGAGCCGCGAGCAGGTGATCGACGCGAGGTTCCCCGCGGTGCCGATCTGGACCGGAACCAACACGAGGAGCGCCGGGTTCTGGACGAGGACCGCCTCGTACACTTCGAGGACGGTGCCGGAGACGAGCTGGAGCACCGACAGCCCGGCGAGGAGGGGAACCATCGTCCGCACGATCCGTGGGATCGACCACTCGTCCGGCATGGTCGTCTCGGAGATGTTCGAGGGGGCGTCTCCGTCGGTCACAGCACGACCCCCACGACGTAGATACCGACGAGCAGGAAGAGAACCCCGAACACGTCGCCGAGCGTCGTCACGACCGGCCCGATCACGTTGTCCGGGTCGAGTCCCCGCCGGTAGCCGACGAAGATGACGACGATCAGTACCGAAATCATGAGCACCGCCGAGAGAAACCCGGCGATGACCATGATCCCGACCAGTTGAAGGAGGTTACCCCCCGATCCCAGAAGCCTCAGCCAGAGGGAGGTGACGACGGCGATGAACACGGAGACGGTCATCCCGTTGATAAAGGAGGCGACGATGGCGTTCGTGAGTCGCCGGTCCAGCCGAAACCGCGGCTCGATGAGTCCCTGGTGGAGGCCGGTGGAGAGGCGGGCTCCGAGCGAGCCGTAAACGCCGCCCCGCGTGGCGAGGAACGCGGGGAGCAGGAGGAGGAGTCCGGGCACCTCCGAGATCCCGGCTCGCATCGTCTCGGAACCGAGGATGGTCCCCGCGAACAGCCCGGCGACGAGACTGACCAGAATCACCGGGAGCGCTTGCCGATAGACGTCGCGCGCGGTGTCGTGGCCCACCATCGTACGTCTCGATGGTGGGAACACTCAAAAAAACCGGCCAACCGACACGGCCCGCGTCGAAACCCGATCGGACGACGCGGTTCGTATCGAAACCCGATCGGACGACGTGGCCCGCATCGTTAAGTCGGTCGGGCGATTTCCGATCGCATGGACTATTCGCTCGCCATCGAGAACGGGCCTGAAACGATCCCTGGCGGCACGGGGCTCCTACTCATCCACCCGAGTATCGGCGAGACGGACCGGATCGACACGGACTTTCTGAAGACCGACACCGACGCGTTCCTCGTCGTCTCCACGCGGACGACGGCACGGGAGGTCGAACAGAAGCTGGAGTACTACGACGTCGACGAGACGAAGGCGACCATCCTCGACACGCTCTCCGTGGAGCGCGGGTACTCGCGGCGCTCCAGCGACGACGTGTACTACGTCTCCGCTCCCGACGACCTCGACGGCGTGGTCGACCGAGTTGAGCGGTTCCTCACCGAGAGCGAGGGGAAGCGACGCGTCTCGGTCGACTCGCTCACTGAGATGGCGTACTACGCCGACGACAACGCGGTGTTCGAGGCGGCTGCGGACATCCTCGAGCTTCTCGATGAACACGACGCGGTCGGGATCTTCCACCTCTCCGAGGAGGTCCACGAGGTCGCGACGCTCGACCGCTTCAGAGATCTGTTCGAAGGGGTCATCGAACTCGACGGCGACGGCAACGTCACCGTCGAAATATAAAAGGAAGAACGAGTCGGGGAGAAAACGAGTCGGGGAGACGTCCCGTCAGTCGTCGTCGGTGACCATCGACTCGAACGTCTTTTCCGCCCACTTCACCGCGTAGGGAGCGCCGCGGTCGCGGTAGGCGGCCGTGTCGAGGGCGGCGAACGGCGCCGGGAGGTCGAGGCCGTGACGGACGGCAGAACAGGCGTACTCGGTCGCGCTCGCGAAGTCGGTCTCGCCGCGAACAACCTCGCCGGCCAGATCGCCGAGCCGGCCCTCTAATCGGCTCCCAGCGTCGGTCCACGCGTCGAACAGTCGCGGGTGACGCCCCTCCCACGACGCGAAGACGTCGCGAGTGTACACCCCGACCCACGCGTCGAAGAGCGCGGCCCCGACCTGAAACACGTCGTTCGAGCCGTATCCCGTGGTCGAGGCACCGGTGTCGGGGTCCGGCCGGCGGATGGCGGCATCGAGATCGCGGTAGCGCTCGCCGAAGAAGGGGAGGAACGTCTCGGGGAGTCGGTCAGGGGGAGCGTCGTCCGGGAGCGTTCCGGGAGACGGCGAGACGCCGACCTGGACCAGCCGATCGGCGATCAGGAACGCGAGGAAATCGTCCGGGGTGCCCGCCGCTCGCTTCTTCACGAGTATCGTCTGCGGGTCGGTCTGGGTCGTCCGGGCGACGGTGCCGTCGCCGGGGAGTCCGACGGTGAACGCGGGACCGACGTACGTCCGGAGGAGGTCGGGCGTCTGGTCGGGGAGCCACTCCGCTGGGAAGGACGCGGGCGAGAGCGCGTCGACGAACAGACCGAGGTCCTCCGCCGCTGCCGGCGGAAGGGTCTCGAAGTCCGCGTCGACGTCGAGGACCGGGGATCCGGGCGCGTGTTCCTCGCGGACCGCCTCGAGGTCCTCGTCGAGCGGTCGGGTCGAGAACATCAGCCGAGCACGTACGAGAGGATGATGAGTACGGACAGGGCCGCCGACACGCCGATCGTTCCGAGCACGATCGTGGTGGATTTGCTCATGTCGAATCGTGCGGCCGCTGGTCGTTTAAAACTATATTACTTCGAGCGGACGGGGAGCGCTTCGGACGGAACGGCGGCTACGGACGACCGCTGCGGAAGCCTGACGGCAGCGGGTTTATACGGGTTCGTCCGGTAACCGAGGTATGCGGATCCGTGACGCACTCGAGTCCGACGCCGAGGCGCTGGCGACGGCGACCGGTCGGCCACGAGAGGTCGTGCGGAACATGATCCACGACCGGTCAGTTCGGGTCGCAGTGGAAGAAGAGGGCGATGGAAACGGCGCTGAGGAGGGCGATGGCGACGGCGCTGAGGAGGGCGATGGCGACGGCGCTGAGGAGGGTGGTGGCAACGGCGCTGAGGAGGGTGGTGGCAACGGCGCTGAGGAGGGTGGTGGCAACGGCGCTGAGGAGCGCGATGGCGACGGGGCCGAAGAGAGGGACGCCAGTGCTGAAGTAAGCGAGGGCGGTGAGGGAACTGTCCGGGGGTTCGTCGCCTTCGATGTCCGCGCCGACACCGTTCATGTGACCGACTTCGAGGGAAGCGGATCGACGGTCCGAACGCTGTTCGAGGAGCCGCGGCGATTCGCGCGCCGAGAGGGGATGGGCGTTGAGGTCGTCGTCCCGAACGATGAGGAGACCAGCGAGGTCATCGAGGCGTCTGGGTTCGCGGCCGCGGGGAGAGGCCCGCGGTTTGAGGGGCGCCGGACCACCCGGTATCGGATCGAATCCGAAGAGCTGGACGAAGGCAAAGACGAATAAAGACGGTGAATATCGGGCCCCAGACGGGGGAAGACGAGGGGAGATCGTCGGATCGTCTGGTCGCTCGACGTCGGGCAGGTCGACGTCCGGTCAGTCGAATCGGCGCTGGACGATTTCGAGCGCCTCTTCTCTGTCCTTCCAGTCGACGAACACCGCGACCGACGTCGCGCTCGTGATGAGGTCGATGATGTTGATCCCGTCTTCTGCCAGCGGCGCGATGATCTCCTGGATGACGCCGGGCTGGTTGGGGAGCTCGCCGCCGGTCACTCGGATGACCGCGATCGGGTCGGCGACGGTCACCGACGAGAGCGCCTCGTCGTCGACGACGGCCTCGTGAAGGAGCGCCTCGGCGGTCTCCGCGATGTCCACGTCGACGTAGAACGTGACCGAGTCCATGCCGGAAGCGACCGCGTCGATGTTGATCTCCTCCTTGCGGAGGGCGTTCGCGAGCTGCGAGAGAATTCCCGAGCGGTTCCGAATCGCGCGCCCGGCGATGGTGAGACACGCGAGCGGTTCCTCGCGCATGTCGATCAGGCTCTCGAACTGGCCCTCGATGCGGGTCCCGCCCCTGAGGAGGTCGCCGTGTTGGTAGTGGACGACCCGGACGGAGAGGTCCTCGTCCTTGTACGAGAGCGCCGATGGCGCGACGACCTCGGCGCCCCGGAACGAGAGGTTCCGGAGCTCGTCGACGGTGATCCGACCGACGTTCCGCGCTCCCTCGACGACGCGGGGGTCGCCGGTCATGACGCCCTCGACGTCGGTGACGATCACGACCTCGTCGGCGTCCATGTAGTTGCCGAGCATGACCGCGGTGGTGTCGGAACCGCCGCGGCCCAGCGTCGTGACGTTGCCGTCGTGGTCCTCCGCCAGAAACCCGGTGATGATGGGGACGACGCCGTCGAGGCGCTCCGCGATGGCCTGCGCGCGCTTTTTCGTCTCCTCGACGTCGACCTCCCCGAGTTCGTCCGTGATCACCGGCCAGTCCGGATGGCCGGGTTCGAGAAAGACGGCGTCGATATCGCGGACCGAGAGAGCTGCCTTGAGCATCCTGACGCTGGTGCGCTCGCCCATGGAGACGATCTCAGCGCGGTCGGCGTCGTCGGTCTCGAAGGTTATATCCTCGAGGAGGTCGTCGGTGGTCGATCCCATCGCGCTCGCGACGACGGCGATCTCGTGGCCGGCCTCGACCGCGTTCGCGACCGAGTCGGCCGCGCGTTCGATCCGATCGCCGCTGCCTAGGCTCGTCCCGCCGAACTTGGCGACTACGCGCATACGGCCACCTCAGCACGAACAGACCTGAGCGCGTCGTCGACCGGCTTCGACACGTCGGTTTTCGAACGGTCGGCTTTCGACAGGTCGTCCGTCGATATGTCGTCCGTCGACAGGTCGTCCGTCGATATGTCGTCCGTCGATAGGTCGTCCGTCGACAGTGTGTCCGTCGATGAGTCGTCGTATCCGATCAGACGAGAGGCGCCTCGGGGCCCCGAATTGAAAGCGCGATCAGCAGACATGAGCGCCCGTAGCGGAGGAAGCCGCATAACTGTGTCCACTTCGACAATGGTCGCCCGAACGAACGGTTCGGTGAGGTCGACTGGTTGGGAGACGTTCTCGTTCGGTGAGGTTGCCGGGTTGGGAGACGTTTCAGTTCGGTGGGGTCGACCGCGCTGAAGGTCAGCTCAGTAGCGCTAGTCGGGGGAAATCGCCGGTGCCGTCACTCGTCTTGAATGCCCCACGCGTCGGGCATCTCGATGACGTACCGTCCGTCTTCCTGCAGGGAGATAATGTACTCCTGGCGGTCGTACAGCTCCATCAGATTGAGCTCGTACTTCCCCGGGCTCACGATCCGGATGCTCTCGAACTGCTCGTTGAGTTCGTCACGGAGTTCGTCGATGTCGGGACGCGGACCGTCAGGGGCAGTGGAGTCACCGACATCGCTGTCGGGGTTAGAGTCGACCGGTTGGCTCGCGCGGTCGAGTTCATCCGGCGAGACGACGTCGGAGCGAGCGCTCGCCTGCGCGACGTCCTCTTCGCTGCGTTCGTTGACGTGTTCGGTTCCGGTCGGCGGATCGGCTGGTTCGGTGTGTTCGGCTTGCTCCGACGACGAGCTAGACGAATCGGCCGATTCAGCGTTTGCGGACGATCGCTTATCGGCGCTTGGAGTCGAATCGGCGCTTGGAGTCGAAGCATCCGTGTCGGCAGCGTCCGTCGAGTCAGAGGAAACGGCGCTGCCGATCCGGGAAGACCGATCCTCCGAAGCCGTGGACGACCGCTCTGTCGCATCCCCTGTCGGCGCTGACTGCTCGGTCGGCGCTGACTGGTCAGCCGACGTCGACTGGTCGCTCGACGCTGACTGCTCGGTCGACGTCGACTGGTCGCTCGACGCTGACTGCTCGGTCGACGTCGGTTGTTCGTCGGTAGCCGCGCCCGCGGGTTTGAATTGGAACTTGTTTCCACCGCAGTCCGGACAGCCGGAGAGCATCTCCTTCGATCCGTCGGGGAACGTCCGGCCGCAGGTGGTACACTGGTGAGGCATCTATTTGCGGGAGACGAGCGTGCTGATGAGGTTCTCGTCTTTATGCAGCGTCTCGATACGGTTGGCCGGACCGATGACGGTGAGCTTCTGGGCGGACTTCCGGCCCATCAGCTTGTCGAGGAAGCTCTGGTCGTTCGCCTCCGCCTTCGGGTACGTCTCGATCTCGATCCCGGTGAAGTCGTCCGGGCTGATCTCGGTCATCGTCACCTCGATCAGCTTCGACTCCTCGTCGGGGGAGAGTCCCTCCTCGAGGATCACAATGTTCCCATCGCGGACGCCGTCGAGGATGAGGCGGATCTTCTCCATACCGGTGAGCCCCTCCATCCGGGCACCGCTTATCATGTCGATCCGGACACCGTCGTCGGGGTCGTCGGGAGAGGCGTCGCCGTCGACGTTGGGGGTCGGGCCGGGCATCAGCCGAAGTACTCCGCGATCTTCGTGTACACTTCGTCCATGTTGTCGCCTTCGAGCGCCGAGAGCGGGATCGTCTCGTGTTGCGGGAACGCGTTGGCGATCTGCTGGACGTCCGACTCGGGCAGGTCCGTCTTGTTCGCGAGGATCAGCGCCGGGAGATCTTGCGACTCGATGATCCCGATGAGCATCGTGTTCACCTGCGTGAACGGGTCCGTGGAAGAGTCGAGCACGTAGATGACGCCGTCGACGTCCTCGCGGAGCCAGTGCATCGCCTCGGCGACGCCCTCTGTCGCCTCGCGGGAGCGACGCACGGCGTCTTCCTTCTCCATGTCGTGGTCGAGGAACTCCTTGTAATCGACCTTCGTCGTCACACCGGGCGTGTCGACGATGTCGATCGTGACCTTCCGCCCGTTCCGTTCGATTTCGACGTTCTCCTTTCGGCGAGCTCGTCGTGTCTCGTGCGGGATGTGACTCTCGGGCCCGACGGCGTCACCCGTCCAGTCGCGTGCGATCCGATTTGCGAGGGTCGTCTTTCCAGCGTTCGGCGGTCCGTAGATCCCGATCCGTTTGGGTTCATCGGCCGCGAACAGCCCGTCGGTGACCCGTGATATGCTGTCTTTGAGATTCGTGAGCAGTCCCATCCTGACCTCCAGTGCTGTTTTCTCCCGAACGAGCCGTGTTGCGTGCGACCGCTCGGTCCGACCGCGCCCGGGGTTCGTTCGGGGAATTACAGTAGAATCTACACCCCTCTCACTTAAGAACTGCGTCAGACGCACCGATCGCCCGATATCTCCAGTGTGCGGATTCGTGTCCTCCAATATCGAATTCATTTCGAACCGTCGAAACGAACGTGTCGGATACGCCACTATCTGGGGCTCCTCGACAGTGAGTCTGAGGTCCCTCGACAATGAGGAGCCGTAGGCGACTGTCGGTCGCTTCTCCCCCCCACCCCTTTGTTTCAACTGGAGACTGTTGGCGGTGTGGGTAGGTGGGCGGGGAGACGGGAGTGTCGTGGCGATAGCAGTTTAATTATATTATCTACTGTTACAAATAACTATGAACTAACAACAAAAATGTAGGAAAGATTGTCGAGGGTACTGTTATATGACATAGTATATAAAACCTTCTAATATATACGACCCCTCCACGAATCCCCCCACCCACCGAAACCGAGTTCCACACGAAACAAAGGGGTGGGGGGGTCGCGACAACGTGAACGGGTTCGGGCAGGACAGAGGAGCAGAAATATCAGTTGCGTGGCCGGTCAGGTAGCAGGCTACCCAGCGACTGCGACGGTGGAATCGCCCAGCGGTCTCCCCTCCGTTTCCCGTCGACGGTCGACGCCGTCCACGCACGAACCGAATTACTCCTCGGGCAGGTGGCGGGCAAGCCGATCGACTCTTTAATAGAAATCGACGTAGCCGAAACCGATATGGTACAAACAAAACTGTCCCCGCCCTGTATACGAACTCGTCACTAGCCCTCCATAAGCCCAGCCCTCCATAGGAAACCTCCCCCAGCCTTCATTTGCATCGACGCTCCCGGCCGGCATTCGAACTCCGTCTTGGAGCAGCGTTCGGACCGCACCGAGAGCAGTGTTCGAACGATATCCTCCGGGAGACTTCGGACTACTCCTCGGCGAGCTGCAAATTTCACCGACGTTCTCACTGATGCGTGACTCCGCAAAGTCGAGTCGATTCGACGCCGGTGTCGACACGTCGGTTCACCAAGGCGCTATCGGGAACGGTAAGATCTTGTTAACCGTCCCCTAGCCACCCTCTGCGGAGCGCCCCAGTCGCCATCAGTTTCGAGTCAGGCACGTTCGGGGAACATCCGTTTTGAACTCAGAGAACGTCCGTTTCGAGTTCGGAGAACATCCATTTCGAGTCCGGAGAGCAACACTTTAGTACCGCCTCTTCATCTGGTTCGACTGCATCAACTGGATATCGCTGGACGCGTATTGTGCCAGATGTCCACGTTTCAGGGCGGAACGCGACGCAGTGGGCCTCAGCGCGAGGTATTTCCACTTGAAACAAGGGGGTTCACATGGACGAAACAGAGCACACATCGCAGGCGGGTGAATCGGAAGATAACGGCGGGGAAATCGACGATCCGACCGCGACGGACGGGGTTCTCGACGACCCGCCACCGCCTCAGGATCCGTCGGACGACGGTACCGAGGGTTCCGGCGGTGACCCCGACACCGCGTCGACCGCCGACCGAGACGCCAACGCGGGTCCGAAATCGGACGTGGACCCCGCTGCCGCCACGGACAGTACGACCGACGCGGAGGTCGCAACGGACGCGGAGGTCGCAACCGATGCGGAGGTCACCGCTGACGAGGACGTCGACGTCGGAAGCGGCGGCCGCGATCGGTCTTCACCTGACGTCGATTTCGACGGAGTCGTCCTCGACGACGACGACAGTCAGGGGCTGTTCGACGACCTGCTCTCCGGTGAGCCGATCTTCGAGAACAAGGAGGTACTCCGCCCCTCGTACACCCCGCACGAACTCCCGCACCGGAACGACCAGATCAACCGAATGGCGACGATCCTCGTCTCCGCGCTTCGGGGTGAGACGCCGTCGAACATCCTCATTTACGGAAAGACGGGAACGGGAAAGACGGCGTCGGCGAAGTTCGTCTCACAGGAGCTCGAGTCGACCTCCCAGAAGTACGACGTTCCCTGCGAGGTCGAGTACATCAACTGCGAAGTCACCGACACCCAGTATCGCGTCCTCGCGCAGCTCGCTAACACGTTCATCGAGAAGAACCAGCAGGTCATCGCGAACCGTCTCGACGATCACCGAGAGTTCAGATCCGACGCGGTCGACGACCCGGGAATCCTCGCCGGCACCGAGTTCGCGACGCTCGACGAACTCGACACACGAATCGAGGAACTCGAGGCCGACGCCGCGGAGATGGAAGAGGTCCCGATGACCGGGTGGCCGACCGACCGAGTTTACTCGACGTTCTTCGAAGCGGTCGACTACCACGAGCGCGTGGTCGTGATCATGCTCGACGAGATCGACAAGCTCGTCGAGAAGAGCGGCGACGACACGCTGTATAACCTCTCGCGGATGAACTCCGAGCTCGATCGGTCCCGGATCTCAATCATGGGGATCTCGAACGACCTGAAGTTCACCGACTTCCTCGATCCCCGTGTCAAGTCCAGTCTCGGCGAGGAGGAGATCGTCTTCCCCCCCTACGACGCGAACCAACTCCGAGACATCCTCCAGCACCGCGCCGATATCGCGTTCAAACAGGATGCGCTCACCGACGACGTGATTCCGCTTTGTGCGGCCTTCGCGGCCCAGGAACACGGTGACGCCCGTCGCGCCCTCGACCTCCTCCGGACCGCGGGCGAGCTGGCCGAGCGCTCGCAGGCGGAGATCGTCGCCGAGAAACACGTCCGGCAGGCACAGGACAAGATCGAGCTCGACCGCGTCGTGGAGGTCGTGCGAACCCTCCCGACCCAGAGCAAGATCGTCCTCTTCGCCGTCATTCTCCTCGAAAAGAACGGCGTCCACAACATCAACACCGGCGAGGTGTTCAACATCTACAAGCGGCTGTGCGAGGAGATCGACGCGGACGTACTCACGCAGCGCCGCGTCACCGACCTCATCAGCGAACTCGACATGCTCGGGATCGTCAACGCGGTCGTCGTCTCGAAGGGCCGGTACGGCCGCACGAAGGAAATGGGGCTGTCGGTGCCCGTCGAGGAGACGGAGGCGGTACTGCTGTCCGATTCCCGTCTCGGCGATATCGAGAACGCTCAGCCGTTCGTTCAGGCGCGGTTCGACAACTGAACCGCGTCACCGTCACGCGATCAATTGACTCACCCCCGTTACCGTCACGCGATCAACTGGCTCGCGTGGCCGTCACGCGACAGCGCCGCCGAGTGAGCCACCAGCTGAACTCGCGAGTGAACCTCCGGTCGAAACTATGGGCTCGTCAGTCGGCTTCCGTTCCTCGATTTCGCTGCGTTCGCCGGACGTCTCGGAGCCGTCGACCGAATCGATCTCTCCGGCCACGGTCGTCGCGATCACGTCACCCAGCTCTGCCTGGCCGCTCGCTATCAGGCGCACGTACCCGAGGTACGGGACACGCACTCTCGCGACACCGGTCACCCACTCGGCCCTGACCGGAGCCGCGAGCCCGTTCGCTTGATCGTACGCGCCGTTGTTATCGCCGAGCGTGATGAACCCGCTGTGAGGGGCCGGACAGTGGCGGAGCTCGGCGCACCCCGCTGCGTTGTGATACTCGTCGTCGGCGCGGTCGTACCAGTTTTCCCCCTCTTCCACGTGAAACATGGCCCGGTGGATGATCGGCGAGGCCGTCCGTCCGGGCGGTCGGTATATCACGACCGAGCCGTACGAGCCGAACGTTCGGTAGTCGGCGCTTCGCCCCGCCTCATAGGTCACCACGCCGATATCGTTCGCCGCCGCGTCGGGCGCGAGCCGCCCCGGCTCGGTGACGAAGACGAGGTCGCCGACCTCCATGTTCGGCTCCATGCTTCCCGACTCGACGGCGACCATCGGCGGCCACACGCCGCTGATCCCAAACAGGAGCAGTCCGATCACGAGGACGATGGCGACGCTGGAGAGCATCTCCCGGATCCACATCAACGCGCCTTCATCGTCGTGACGGAACCGATAGACGAAACTCTCCGACGCTTCCGTAGCTGACTGGACATCACCTCGCTCCGCGGGCCCGCTCTCATCCTCATCCGTCGGGAACCGACTCTCTCCCGAGGGGTCGCCCGGCACGATCGGCTCAGCTTGTCCGGACTCGTCGGTGGGTTCGGTAAGGTCGGACTCGTCGGTGGGTTCGGTGGATTCGGATCCGTTGGTGGGATCAGATACCTCGGTAGGATCGGATGCGTCAGTGAGATCGGATCCGTCGCGTCCGTTCCCGTCCGACACGTCGGTTCGCTCGGCCGGGTCGCCGTCGGATCCCGGCCGATCCTCTTCGTCCATTACGTCCGGCTTGACGGGTTTCGGTGATAAGCTTCCGGGTCACCGCCCCGCGAGTCAGCCGGCTCCTCCTCCGGAACCGTTTTGAGTCGTACTCCCCTCTCGGCTGTCGTGCCGCTGGAGTCGAACGCGCGGATCGCAAAGGAGCTCGCCAGTCGGGGATACAACGCGGAGCGGGAGGCGGTTACCCTGCTGGCGAGCGCCCCAGACTCCGAAGCAGCCCTCCACCGCGCCGTGGACCGCGCGCCGGACGACGCTCTCCGCATCACCGCCGATCACGTCCGCGCGGCGATCGATTCGAACGAGACCTCCGACGCCGAAACCGCGACCGAATCGGAACCGAACACGTCCCCGAACCCGGACCGATCTCCAGTCGAAACGAAGGGGTATGACGGTGCCGTCCGCGTCGACTCGACCGGGGGAAGCTCCGATCGCGTCTCCGCGGATACCGGCGGTGAGCGCGCCCCCACCGACGACGGCGAACCCACCGGCAGCCGCGACCGTGACTCGGCTCGTAGAGAGCTCGAGGTCGGCAACGACATGACCGGACGGAGTACCGGGACCGGCGAGTACGCCGACTTCGTCCGGACGTTCCGCGACCGCTACGAGCGCCTCTCGAAGGTGCTCCGCGGTCGCGTCAACCACCGCCCCGCCGAGGCGATCGCGGACATGCCCGGCGGCAGCGACGCCGCGATGATCGGGCTCGTCAACGACGTCCGCTCGACCAAGTCCGGCCACTGGCTCGTCGAACTGGAGGACACCACCGGCACGTTCCCCGCGCTGGTGATGAAAGACAAGGGCCTCGCCGACGTCGTCGACGAGATCCTGATGGACGAGTGCGTCGCCGTCGAGGGGACCCTCGCCGACGACTCCGGAATCCTCTTCGCCGATTCGCTGCACTTCCCGGACGTTCCCCGAACGCACCGGACCGGCGCCGCCGACCGCCACGTCCAGGCCGCGTTGATCTCCGACGTCCACGTCGGCAGCGACGAGTTCATGGCCGACGCGTGGCACCGGTTCACCGACTGGCTCCACACCCCCGAAGCCGAACCGATCGAGTACCTCCTGCTCGCCGGCGACATGGTCGAGGGTGTCGGCGTCTACCCCAATCAGGACGAGGAGCTGGAGATCGTCGACATCTACGACCAGTACGAGGCGTTCTCGGAGCACCTCAAGGAGGTACCGGCCGACACCGAAGTCGTGATGATCCCCGGTAACCACGACGCGGTTCGGCTCGCGGAGCCGCAACCCGGTTTCAACGACGAGATCCGCGACATCCTGGACGTCCACGACGCGCGGATCGTCTCGAACCCGGCCACCGTCAGCGTCGAGGGCGTCGACGTGCTGATGTACCACGGCGTCTCGCTCGACGAGGTGATCGCGGAGCTCCCCGAGGAGAAGGCGAGCTACGACGAGCCCCACAAGGCCATGTACCAGCTGCTGAAGAAGCGCCACGTCGCGCCCCAGTTCGGCGGGCACACTCGCGTCGCACCGGAGGAACGCGACTACCTCGTCATCGAGAACGTCCCGGACGTGTTCCACACCGGCCACGTCCACAAGCTCGGCTGGGGGAAGTACCACAACGTCCTCGCGGTGAACTCCGGCTGCTGGCAGGCCCAGACCGACTTCCAGAAGTCCGTCAACATCGACCCCGACGCGGGCTACGCGCCCATCCTCGACTTGGACACGCTGGAGATGACCGTTCGGAAGTTCGCGTAGTCGGCCTCGGCCCTTTCCCGGTCGGCCACGACCGACGGTTCAAGTCGAATACCGAGCCCACTCCCTCCGTGACCTGACCGTCGCTCGCGGCGCACTGGGCGGGAGCGCGACGCGCCGCCGCGAGTAGCAAACCCGAGCGTCGCCTGTTCGCCATTGAGGCTCTCGCCGACCGATCGCCGTCACCGATCCGACTACCAATCGATCTCGACCCGCCCGCTCGTCGCGCTGTTGAGCCGCTCCACGAGCGCCTCCACCTCGGGCACGGGAACCCGCAGTTCGAACCGCACGCGCTCCTCGTACTCCGCGTCGAACGCGACGCTCGAGGACTCGATCACGCCCCGAACAGTCCCCGAGTCGTCGTATTCGGTCTCGACGACCAGCCGACGATGCGGCCGTTCCTCGACGACGCCGGCCTCGTCGACCCCGTCCTTCACCGCCCGCGAGTAGGCGCGCGCGAGGCCGCCGACGCCGAGGTTCGTCCCGCCGTAGTAGCGAGTCACCACCGCGACGACGTTGCGGATCTCGCGCTGTTGGAGGACGTTGAGCGCCGGCTTTCCGGCCGAGCCGGAGGGCTCGCCGTCGTCGTCGGAGTACTCCCGGAGCATGGGACCGCCTCCGGGCGTCCGCTCGGACGCCGCACCGGCCGGCACCCGGTACGCCGGCACGTTGTGAGTCGCGTCGCCGTACTCGCCCCCGACGTGCTCGATGAACGCCTCTGCCTCCGCGACCGTGTCGACCGGGGCGACGTGGCCGAGGAACTCCGAGCCCCGGACCTCGAACGCCGCCGTCGCGGGCCTCGCGACCGTCAGGTACGTCTCGTCGGTCACGGGTCCGAGCCCCCTCCTGCGGGATCGTCGTCGGCCCGGTTTCCATCGCCGCTCGCGGTGTCGTCTCGGCGGTCGAGCACGACGCCCGTCGGCGGCGCGAGCCGGTAGAGCGCGAGGAACGCGACGACGCCGACGACCTCCGCTCCCTTCGCGACGATCGCCAGCGGGTCGTCCGCGAGCGCCGACACGACCCCGGCGCCGTACCAGCCGACGTAGCCGAGGAGGAACGCGGCGAGCGTCCCGGCGCCGAGCGCGTACAGACGCCGGTACTCCGGCGCGCGCAGCGTCGCGACCGCGACGGCGACCGTGAACGCTCCGCCGAGCACGAACACGTAGGGACGCGGATCGCCTGCGGCCTCCAGGCGCGGCCACGCCCACAGCAGGTGAACCGCCGCGCTCACCGCCGCGGCCTGCGCCGCGATCATCCGACCCACCCGCTTTATCGGGGCGTCACGGCCGCCGTGTCCCCCGGCGTTCGACGCGCTCATCGAGTCACTCCCACGGTTCGACGCGCTCATCGAGTCACTCCCACGGGTGCTTCCCGGGCGCGTCCGGCCACAGCGGGTACCAGTACGCCTCGTCGTCTTCGAGGCCGAGCTCGCCGTCGAGGACGGACTGGAGTTTGAACTCCACCTGTCGGTTCCGGTCGCTCGTCCCCTTCGGCGAGAACGGGTAGTACGCGCCGCGCCGGAACGAGTAGATCCAATAGACGTCGAGATCTCCGCGCTCGAAGCCGAAGACGGCCGCGAGCAGCCGGGAGCCGAACCCCTCCTCGATGAACTGGTCGGCCGCGAAGTGGACGCTCGTCACGAGGTCCTCCGGGTCGTCGTCCTCGAGGACGAACCACTGGTAGCCGTGGTCGTCCTCGTGGCGCCGAAACCCCGTTCCGGTCTCCACCTCGCCGGCCTCCAAGATGGCCTCCACGGTCTCGACGGCGTCGTCGAAGCGGGTGCTGTCCACGCCGGAGAAGCACAGCGCGGCCTCCCCGCAGTGGTCGTAGCCGAGGTCGGCCTCCATCGTCATGTACGCGGTCGACATCCCGAAGAGGTCCTCGGGGTCGGCCTCGCGGGTCGCGTCCGTCTCGGCGCTCGTTCCGAACACGGCGCGGATCGTGTCGAAGATACCCATTTATAACTGGATCGTAGGTGGCGCGGGGTTTAGGAGGTTTGCGTCGGCGGCGACGCGCCGTCGGTGGCACCTCCGTCTCACCCCTCCGGCGTCACTCCTCGTCCTTCTCCGCGACGTAGTCGAGGTACCCGAGGACGCCCCGAACGTTCAGACTCGCGTTGGCGCGGGCGCGCTCGGAGTTCCAGAACTCCGCGTCCCGGCTCGTCTCCTCGAAGTGCTCGATGACCGCCTCGTCGTCGCCGAGCTCCTCCCGCTTCTCCCGGATCGCCTCCACCCACTCCACGTACGCGCGCTTCACTTCGCCGGCCAACGCCGGCTCGTACTCTCGCGGTCCGAAGTGACCGAAACAGAGGTACCCCGGGTCGAGCTCCTCGATCGTCCGGACGTCGGCGAGACACTGGTCGAGGTCGAACTGCGGCGGGGGCGTCGTCGGCTCGATTCCGTCGACGGCGGGGACGTAGATCCCGGCGGCGTCGGCCGTGAAGACGACGTCGGCGTCGGGGTCGTGGTAGACCGCGTGGTGGGGGGCGTGTCCCGGCGCCTCGTACACGACCAGCTCGCGGTCGCCGAGGTCGATCCGATCGCCGTCCGCGAGTCCGGATATCCGGTCTTCGGGAACCGGTTCGGGATCGTCGTAGTACTCCCACTGCTCTCGCACCGCGGACTTCGTCCCGGCGACGAGCGCCTCCGGATCGACGAGGTGTCGCACCCCCTTTTCCGGCACGACGACCTCCGCGTTCGGGTAGCGCTGCGCGAGGTGCCCCGCACCGCCCGCGTGATCGAGGTGCGCGTGTGTCGGCAGGATCCACGCCAGATCCTCGCGTCCGATCCCGACCTCCGCGATCGTCTCGTACAGCGCCTCCCGGTTCGCGCCGGTTCCGGTGTCGATCACGACGGGTCGCTCCGCGTCGTACACGTACACGGATCCGTACTCGTCGGTGTCGAACATCCCGGTGTCGTGGACGTACAGGTCCGGAACCCCGCGGACCGGTTCGAACTCGCCTGCGTGCATGCCACAACGAGCGGCGCGCGGGCCCTTTTAACGATCGGTCCCGGCGACGGGGGTGGAGCCGTTTCCCAACGGTCCGCGCGTCGACTCCCCCGCGGTCTCGGATCGGTGACGAGGGCCGGCCGTGGCGGACGCTTATGGTCGTTCCACACGTGGAATTGGTATGCGCGTGCTCGTCACCGGTGCCACGGGATTCGTGGGGAGCCGACTCGTTCCGACGCTCCTCGACCGCGGCCACGAGGTCGTCGCCCTCGTCCGCGACGCCGACGGCTACGCTCCGCCCCCCGGCGTCCACGTCGTCGAGGGCGACCTCCTGGAGCCGGACACGCTCCCGCCTGCGTTCGAGATCGACGGCGATCCGATCGACGCCGCCTACTACCTCGTCCACTCGATGGACGGCGGCCCCGGCTACGAGGAACGGGATCGCAACTGCGCGACGAACTTCGTCGAGGCGGCGTCGACCGCCGGCGTCGATCGGGTGATCTACCTCGGCGGTCTCGGGGAGGACCGCGAAGAGCTCTCGGAGCACCTCCGCTCCCGCCGCGAGGTCGAGCGGATCCTGTCAGGCGGCGGTCCGGCGCTGACCACGCTACGGGCGGCGATCATCATCGGCGCCGGCAGCGCGAGCTTCGAGGTCATCCACGGGCTCGCGAGCCGGCTCCCGGTGATGACGACGCCGAAGTGGGTCGACACGCTCTGTCAGCCGATCGCGATCGACGACGTGGTGGCGTACCTCACCGGGGCCCTCGAGGTGCCAGAGACGCGAGACGACACCTTCGAGATCGGCGGGCCGGACGTGTTGACGTACGCGGAGATCCTCCGTCGGACCCGTCGACAGCTCGGCCACAAGCTGTGGATCATCCGGGTCCCGGTGTTGAGCCCGGAGCTGTCGGCGAAGTGGCTCCGGCTGGTGACCGACGTCAACCCCTACCTCGCCCGTTCGCTCGTCGAGGGGCTCCGGAACACCGTGATCGTCGAGGACGACCGGATCCGGGACCTCATCCCGATCGAACAGACGCCCTTCGAGGTCGCGGTCGCGCGGGCGATCGACAGACCGCGTCGCGGCGACCCGTCCGACGAGATCCCGGCGACCGAGCCCGAGGTCGAGCTGTGAGCCGGAACTACGGCGAGACGTGGGTGTACGAGAGTCTCGTCGGAGGGATACCCGGTCTGGGCATCTCGCGCGCCCTCGCGGTCGCGATCCAGTTCCTGCTGTTCCAAGCCGGCGTGCTCGCGCTCGGCTGGTACTACGGGCTGTGGGACGCGGTCGTCGCCGGGACGGTCGCCGTCCTCGTCGCCGCGATCGGCAGCGTCGAGATGCATCGGCTCGGCGAGGCGAACCGCCGCCTCTCGACCCCGCCGGAGCACAAGCGGCTGCTGTTCGGATCCAGCATCGAGATCGTCCTCGGCGTGCTCGCGTTCATCGCGCTGCTCACGTACATGATCGCCTGGGACGGGACGCTGATCGAGCGCCTGTTCGGCCTCGACCCGCCGATCCCGGTGGTGTATCTCACCCTCCTGATCCTCTGGGACCTCACCTACCGGATCGGCACGTCGTGGTGGAGCGCGGTCGTCGCGCTCTGGCGGGCGATAAACGTCGACCTCAGTCCGAGCGAGGCGGCCCGCGTCAGGCGGCTCGACGCGGAGAACATCGGGTTCTCGGCGCTCCAGTTGGTCCTCGTCCCGTTCCTGATCGGGGAACCGATCCTGCTCGGGGCCGTCGTCGGCCACGTCCTCGCCGTCGCGATCGTCTGTTCGGCCGCGATCGCGTTGACCTGACCGGGGCCGAGCGGCGCTCGCGTCTCAGAGCTTGTCACTCAGTGTAGGGAGCGTCGCTCAGTGCAGAGCTTGTCGCTCAGGGGAGAGCTCGTCGCTCAGTGGGTCGGCGGGAATCGGTGGTTCCGCAGAAAAGCGAGTCGGGTCGCCGTGTCACTCGCCCTGCAGCTCTTGGAACTTGTTGAGGAGCGCCTCCGCGGAGTCGCCGGAGTCGTACGTGAGCGAGCCGGAGTACTCCAGCCGCTCGGCGTCGAAGTCGGCGTCCACTTCGCTGGTCTTCTTCTCGCGACGCTCGTGTTCGGCCTCGTCATAGGCACCCATTGACATGGTATACTCTCACTTAGAAATAATCAGTCATATATGTGTCGGTGAATTGTCTGATTCTCGAAACGATGTCCGAGGAGACTGGAACGGTCGAGGTCTCGGGCTCTCGGGGTCGTAGCCCGGAATCTCACCCTTCTCGGTCGAACTCGGTCCGACGAACCGCATCGACGCACCCCATCGACGTCCGATCAGCCGGTGTCCGGTCCACCGGAACCGATTAGACCCGGCGGCCGGTAGCACCGGCGTGGCACAACCGCTCCGATTCAGACGCGCTCCCGGGCGGTGGAGCGCCGACCGTGTCCGGTCGCAGCTCGAACGGCCGCTCGACGAGAACCTCGGAGCGACCGCCGGCGACCCGTGGTTCAGCCCGCCGCCGGGATACGACGCCAGACGGTTCGACATGGACGACGGCTCGTTCGCCCTGTTCTGCTGGACCGACGACGACGCCGACCCTCCGCCGGACGCCGACGGCGGACCTGTCGGCTACTGGATCGGCAACACCGAGACGCCGAGCCAGCTGTGGCGCACGGACAAGTACGGGTTCGACGAGGTGGCGTACCCCATATCCCGGTGGGTTCAGCGGGAGCTGCTCGCGGGCCTTCACAACGACGAGCCGTGGCTCGCGGCGTACCCGCACGTCTCGTGGTTCTTCCTGCCCGTGTTCTGCTCGAAGGACGGCGCGGAGACGACGCGGGCGTTCTTCCGAGACCACGCGGCCGGGTTCCCGGACGCGACGCGCGAGGAGAGCACGGGGTTCGTCGAGGAGACGCTTCGACCGGGGACGCTCGACGACTACCGGGAGACGATGGCGGGAAAGCTCGGCACGTCGGCGTCCATGGACATCGTGCGGATGAGCGCGACGATCGCCGAGTTCACCGCGGCGCGGATACTCACCGACGCGGGCTACGACGTGACCCCGGAGATCGAGGTGACGACCGGGCACTCGCTCGACTTCCGAGCGACCGACCCCGAGACCGGCCGCGCGTCCCTCGTCGAAGTGACCCGCCCGCAACCCGTCTCCAGCCGATCCGCGAGCGGTCCCGTCGCGGCGGTCCGAGACACCGCGGAGACGAAGACGAGCGGCCAACTGGAGGCACACGGCGGCGGCGTCACGCTGCTCGTGGACTGTACCTCCTTTCCCGAGGACGATTGGGCCGCCGTTCGAGACGCCAAGCCGGAGGTCCGGCACCGCCCGGCCGTCGTCATGCGCGCACGGCCGGACGGGCACGTGGAGGGGTATCGGAAGGGGTCGGTTCCGATCGACCTGTCTCCCGCCATCGACTGGGTGTAGGTCCCGCCGTCGTCGCGCGTCCCGCTGCGCCGTGCGGGACGCGATCGACGGTGGCGACGAGAGCGATACCGTTCTCTCCCGCGACGCTCAGGGGCAGCGCGTTCCGAAAAAAGCCGGCCGAGCCGTGGTTCCGCTCAGAACGAGACCGGCGACGGCCCGTCCTCGGCGGCGGTCGTCGGGTCGCGGTCCGAGTAGAACCGCCGACCGACTCCGCGGTGACAGACGCCCGCGCGGAGGGTGGTGAAGACGTCCTCCGGATCGTCGAACGTCTGGTCCCCGAACCGCTCTAACACGTCGCCGAGACGCTCGGATCCCTCCGCGAGCTCTACGGTCGCGTTCCCGTGGGCCGCGATCAGTTCCTCCGAGGTCGTCGGATAGTGGTGCCGTTCAAGTCGGTCGTCGACGCCGTTCAAGCGCATCACCTCTCACAAACCGCCGGATGTTCTTAATTATTTTCCATGCACAACCTTAGTCCGGAATATCTCGTTATACTTCCTTATATTGGGTTGTGTTCACACGCGACGATCGGCGGCGATTAGTACGCGGGTCGCCGAACCGGACCCATGGACACGGACCGGATCGTCGCCGACCTCCACGCGCACACGACCGTCTCGGACGGCACCATGACCGCGGCGGAGCTCGCCACGACCGCCGCCGACGCGGGGCTCGACTGGGTCGCCGTCACCGACCATGACCGGATCCACCCCGACCTCGACGCTTCCGTCGTCGAGCGCGAGGGGGTCCGGGTCGTGCGGGGGCTCGAACTGCGCATCGACGCCGGCTTCGAACGGCTCGACCTGCTCGGGTACGCGGTCGAGCACACCGCCGCGCTCGACGCCGAGATCGAACGCCTCCAGGCGGACCGCGAGCGCCGCGGCGCCGCGATCCTCGACGCGGTCGAGAAGCGGCTCGACGTCGACCTCGGCGTCGAACCCCGTCCGGGCCTCGGGCGCCCGCACATCGCCCGCGCGATCGAGGCGTCCGAGGCGCCGTACGACTACGCGGGCGCCTTCGACGAGCTGATCGGGAACGACGGTCCCTGCTACGTCGCCCGCGAGGTGACCGGGCTGGAGCGCGGCGTCGAACTCCTCCGAGACGCGTCTGCGTTCGTGGGGCTCGCCCACCCGTTTCGGTACGAGGACGTCGCCGCCGCGCTCGACGTCGCTCGCGGTCTGGACGCGGTAGAGCGGTTCTACCCGTACGGTCGTCCCGTCGACGACGACCGCGTCGATCGGGTCGCCGCCGAGAGCGACCTCCTCCTGACGGGCGGCAGCGACGCCCACGAGCGAACGCTCGCCGAGGCGGGGCTGACCGTCGAGGCCTTCGAGCCCGTGCGCGAGCGGCTGCCGGACCCGCTTGGCGGTGGAATCGAATCCTCCCCGATCGACGAACAGGATTAAGCCCGACGCCGATAGAGTGTCGACCATGCGGTGTCACTACTGCGAGCGGGAGGCCACGTACGAGGCCGAGCAGAGCGGCGTGGTCGTCGGTCTCTGCGAGCAACACTTCAAGGAACGCGTCGAGGAACTCGCGGAGTCGGACGAGCTCGCGTCGCTCCGCGACCGGATCGATATCGAGTCGTCGGAATAACCCCCTCACCGGCGCCCCGCGGCTTCGGTGTCACCGTCGTCGGTTCGCCGGGGTGATCGCCGGTTCGTCGGGGCGATCGCCGGTTCGCCGCGGACGAATCATAAAAGAGAGCCCGTAGCCAACGCTTCGGTATGCATCCCACCGACCGGCCGCGCCGGCTCCGGACCGACGGCCTCCGTCCGCTCGTCAGCGAGACCGCGCTGTCGGCGTCGGACCTCGTCGCGCCCGTCTTCGTCGACGCGACGACTGACGAGCGCGTCCCGATCGAGACGATGCCGGGCCACGAGCGCGTCCCCGTGAGCGAGGCCGTCGACCGCGTCGAGGAGATCCGCGAGACCGGCGTCGAGGCCGTGATGCTCTTCGGGATCCCCGAGTCGAAGGACGCCGAGGGGAGTCGCGCGTACGCCGAGGACGGGGTCGTCCAGCGCGCGATTCGACGGATCGCCGCCGAGACCGACGCGTACGTCATCGGCGACGTCTGCCTCTGTGAGTACACCGACCACGGGCACTGCGGCGTGATCGAGGAGTCGGCGGAGACGGACCCGACGCTCACGGTAAAAAACGACGAGACGCTGGGGCTGCTCGCCGAGACGGCGGTCTCGCAGGCCGACGCGGGCGCGGACATGGTCGCGCCCTCCGCGATGACGGACGGGCAGGTGCGGGCGATCCGCGAGGCGCTCGACGCGGCCGGCCACGAGGACGTGGCGCTCATGAGCTACGCCGTCAAGTACGAGTCGGCGTTCTACGGTCCCTTCCGCGACGCGGCCGACGGCGCGCCCGCGTTCGGCGACCGGCGCCACTACCAGATGGACCTCGCGAACCGCCGCGAGGCGCTCCGTGAGGCGCGGATCGACGCCGAAGAGGGCGCCGACGTGCTGATGGTGAAACCCGGACTCCCGTACCTCGATATCGTCGGTGACCTCCGGCGGGAGTTCGACCGCCCGATCGCCGCGTACAACGTCTCCGGCGAGTACGCGATGCTGCACGCGGCCGCCGAGAAGGGGTGGCTCGACCTGGAAGCGACCGCCCACGAGTCGCTGCTCTCGATCAAGCGCGCGGGCGCGGACCTGATCGTCACGTACTTCGCCGAGGACCTGGCCGAGCGCTTATAAATCGGAGCGGGTGGAGATCGGCGGTTTTGCCACGCATCCACCTCGGCGCGCCCCGGTGAGCGGCCCGGAGGGCCGCGAACCGCCGGTGCGAGGGAGTCAGTCGCCGCAGGCGACTGACGAGGCTGGGGAGGTATGAGGCACGGGGTGGTGCTGTGGCGGGACGGGGCTCAAAGGGGCAACCGCGAGGCGCGAAGCGCCTCGGGCAGCCGGCGGCAACGCCGCCGGCGACTGGGGCTTTGGAGGTGTTTGTCGCAACCGATCTGCCAGCCGCTATTTATAAACAAAAGCTCGGATCGTTCACACCACCTGCTCGCCGTCGTCGTCGTACACCTCGATGGCGTCCACCGGGCAGACCCGCGCCGCGAACTTCGCGTCGAACTCCTCGCCGTCGGGCACGTCGACCACGAACACGTCGTCTTCCTCCTCTTCGCTTCCTTTTAAATCGGCCTTCCCGTCGTTCAGGTTCTTTTCGAAGGCGTCCCACTCGGCGACGCACTGGTACATCCCGACGCAGGTGTCGCGGTCGAATTTCACTTGCATGCTCCCCGGTTCGACGAGGCGGTACAAAGCGCTGGCGACGCGATACGGCGGAATCCAACCACCTCCAAAGCCCCAGCAGCTCGGCTATAAGCCACTGACAGCGGATCTACGGGGAACACCTCCAAAGCCCCAGTCGCGAGGACTCGGTGCGCTCGCTGCGGTCCTCGTCACTCGTTTCACTCGTTCCTGCGGTCCTTGCGTCGCGCGCCTTCGTCCTCGCGACTGCCCCTTTGAGTCCCGCCCCGACCGCGCCGCAACCGCACCTCACACCTCCCCAGCCTCGCGGCTCGTTCGGGGCTCCCTTCGGTCGCCCGCGTCACTCGCCGCGTCCCTCGCACGCGCTACTCGCGGCCGCCGAGGGCGGCTACTCGGAGGCGCACGCCACCGCATTCAGTATTCGTGATCGCTCGTGAGTTCCATAGCCCGACCGTCCTTTTTAAGCGTCGCAGGCGCCCATCATCGGGTATGACCACGGTCTGGCTCGTCGACCGACAGTTCGACTCGAAGGGACTCGTGCGGCTCACCTACGCCACGGAGGACGGCGAGCGGATGCACACGAAGGAGCTTGCCGAGCAGCGCCTCGTCACGGGCGACGGGATCACCGCCGGCCGCGACGTCGACGAGAACGCGCTCGGGGAGAGCCCGGACGACGAGGTCGAGCGGTTCGCCGCGGAGGCGTCGCGGATGGCCGCCGAGCACGACCCGGACGACGTGGTGTAAGACGCGATTCGGCGGACGCAATAGAAGCGACGGCTCGGGGCGCCCACACAACCGAGTCCGTTAAGGGGGAACCGCGGGAAGGTGAGCGTGAAATGCCCAGTGGTGAGTACGACCCCGACACCGTCGAGCCGCGGTGGCAGCGGCGATGGGTCGACGAGGAGACGTACGCCTATCCCGACGACGACCCGGTCGACCCGAACACCGTCTTCTCCATCGACACGCCCCCGCCGACGGTATCGGGGAGCCTCCACATGGGCCACCTGTACGGCTTTACCCTCCAGGACTTCGTCGCCCGCTTCGAGCGGATGAACGGCGGCGAGACGTTCTTCCCGTTCGGCTACGACGACAACGGAATCGCCTCCGAGCGGCTCACCGAGGACGAGCTCGACATCCGCCATCAGGACTTCGAGCGCCGCGAGTTCCAGGCGAAGTGCCGAGAGGTCTGCGCGCGGTACGAGGAGCAGTTCACCGAGAACGTCCAGGCGCTCGGCGTCTCCGTCGACTGGGACCACACCTACCAGACGATCGAGCCGCGCGTCCAGCGCATCTCCCAGCTGTCGTTCGTCGACCTGTACGATCAGGGTCGGGAGTACCGCGAGAAGGCCCCCGCGATCTGGTGTCCCGAGTGCGAGACCGCCATCTCGCAGGTCGAGACGGAGGACGACGAGCAGGACAGCCACTTCCACGACATCGCGTTCCCCGTCGCTTCCAGCGACGACGACGAGTTCGTCATCTCGACCACGCGGCCGGAGCTGCTCCCCGCGTGCGTCGCCGTCTTCGTTCACCCCGACGACGACAAGAACCAGCATCTCGTCGGCGAGTCCGCCGAGGTCCCGCTGTTCGGCCACGAGGTGCCGATCATCGCGGACGAGCGCGTCGACATGGACACCGGCTCCGGGATCGTGATGTGCTGTACGTTCGGCGACCGGAACGACATCGAGTGGTACCAGGTCCACGACCTGGACCTCCGCGTCGCCATCGACGAATCCGGTCACATGACCGGCGTGGCCGAGGGGTACGAGGGGATGCACTCGTCGGCGGCCGGCGAGGCCATCGTCGAGGACCTCGACGAGGCGGGCGCGCTGTTAGACCGCCGCGCGATCACCCACAGCGTCAACGTCCACGAGCGCTGCGGCACGAGCGTCGAGTTCCTCGTCACCGAGCAGTGGTACGTCGAGATGCTCGACAAGACCGACGAGTACCTCGAGATCGGCCGGGAGATGGAGTGGTCCCCGGAGAAGATGTTCACCCGGTACGAGCACTGGGTCGAGGGTCTCCAGTGGGACTGGCTCATCTCCCGCCAGCGCTCCTCCGGCATCCCGTTCCCGGTGTGGTACTGCGGGGACTGCGGCGAGGTCGTCGTCGCCGAGAAGGCCGATCTCCCGGTCGATCCCCTCTCTGACGATCCACCCGTCGACGCCTGCCCCGCCTGCGGTCACGACGAGTTCGAACCCGAGGACGACGTGCTCGACACGTGGGCGACGTCCAGCCTGACGCCCTTGATCAACGCCGGCTGGGACTGGGACGAGGAGGCCGAGGAGTTCACGATGGAACACCCCGAGCTGTACCGGTTCGACCTCCGACCCCAAGGGCACGACATCATCAGCTTCTGGCTGTTCCACACGCTCGTGAAGTGCTACGAGCACACCGGCGAGGTCCCGTTCGAGGAGACGATGATCAACGGCCATGTCCTCGACGAGAACCGGGAGAAGATGTCCAAGTCCGTCGGCAACGTCGTCGAGCCCGAGGAGGTCCTGTCGGAGTTCCCGGTCGACGCCACGCGCTACTGGGCCGCCGGCACCGCCGTCGGCGACGACTTCCCGTTCAAAAAGAAGGACCTTCGCGCGGGCGAGAAGCTGATCCGCAAGCTGTGGAACGCCTCCAAGCTCGTCGAGTCGCTGGCGCCGGAGCCGTACCCGGACGCGCCGGCCGACGGGGAGTTCCGCGAGCTCGACCGCTGGCTGCTCGCCGAGCTCGACGACCGGGTCAAGCGGCTCACCGACCTGTTCGAGGACCGCGCGTTCTCGAAGGCCCGCGACGAGCTTCGGAGCTTCTTCTGGAACACGTTCTGCGACGACTACCTCGAGATCGCCAAGCAGCGCGAGGACGACGCCGCGGCATACACGCTTCGGACGGCGCACCGCCGGTTCCTGAAGCTGTTCGCGCCGCTGCTCGCGCACGTGACCGAGGAGCTCTGGCACGACATGTACGCGGACGGGGCGAGCGATCCCGATGCGGTTGACGCCGCCGTCGCCGACGGCGCCCGCGACTCGATCCACCTCGCCGACTGGCCCGATCCGCTCGGGCTGGACGCGGACCACGAGGCCGGCGCCGCCGCCACGGCGGTCGTCGCCGTCCTCCGGAAGTACAAAAGCGAGAACCAGCTCCCGCTGAACGCCGAGCTCGACGCCGTCGAGGTGTACGCCGACGTCCGCGGCTTCGAGGACGACATCACGGGCGTGATGCACGTCGACGACCTCACCGTCCGCCCCGACGCCGACGCGCCGGTCGAGACGGTCGTCACGGGGATAGACCTCGACTACGCGACGATCGGCCCGAAGTACGGGGATCGGGTCGGCGACATCGAGGCCGCGATCGCACGGGAGGCGTACGAGATCGACGGCGAGAAGCTCCACGTGGCCGACGTCACGCTCGTCGGCGACGAGTTCGCGGTCGAAGAAGAACGGCAGTACCGCGGTGACGGCGAGCTGTTAGAGGCCGACGACGTCGTCGTCATCGTCCGCAACGAGGCGTAGGGCCGAGTCCTCTCGCCGGCTCCGCCGTCGTCGGCTCCGTCGACTACAGATCCGCGCCGACCGCCTCGGCGACGGAGTCGAACCCGTCGCGATCGAGCAGGTCGCAGAGCCCCTCGTTGATGTCGCGGGCGAGACGCGGCCCCTCGTACACGAGACCCGTGTACAGCTGGACGAGCGAGGCGCCGGCGCGTATCTTCTCGTAGGCTCCCGCGGCGTCCGAGACGCCGCCGACACCGACCACCGGCACTTCAGTGCGCTCGGCGACGAACCGGACCCGGTCGGTGGCGAGCCGCTCGATCGGTTTCCCTGAGAGGCCGCCTCCCTCGGCGCGATTCGGGCTCTTCAGTGACTCTGGGCGGGACGTCGTGGTGTTGGTCGCGATGACGCCGCCGAGACCGAGGCCGTCGACGACGCCGAGCGCCTCTTCGACTGCGGACTCCGGGAGGTCCGGCGAGAGCTTCACGAGCAGGGGGCTCGCGCCGGCGTCGACGAGACCACCGAGTATTTCTTCGAGGGCCTCTCGGTTCTGCAGCTCGCGGAGACCGGGCGTGTTCGGGCTCGAGACGTTGACGACGAAGTAGTCGCCCGCGTCCGCGACGCGCTCGTACGTGTACAGGTAGTCGTCCGGCGCGTCGGCGAGCGGCGTCGACTTCGACTTCCCGATGTTGATCCCGACGGGCACGTCGGGCATCGGCTCGCGGTCGAGCCGGTCGCCGACGGCGTCTGCTCCCTCGTTGTTGAATCCCATCCGGTTGATCAGTGCCTCGTCCTCCCGGAGTCGGAACAGTCGCGGTCGCGGATTCCCGGGTTGTCGCTCGGCCGTCACGCCGCCGACCTCGACGTGCCCGAATCCGAGCGACGCGAGCGCGCGCGGCACCTCTGCGTTCTTATCGAATCCTGCGGCCACCCCGACCGGATTCGGAAACGCGTTCCCGAACGCCTCGACCCGTAGCCGCGAGTCTTCGACGACGTACCGTCTGTGCAGCGCACTCGTGACTGCGGTCCCCTGTACGGCTCGTAACAGCCGGTGTGTCATCTCGTGTGCCGTCTCCGCCGGCAGGCCGAACAGTGCCGGCTTCAACAGATCGTACGGACCCATTGTTTCGGACTCGTCTCGAGCGGGCATCAATCCGCCGACCGACGGCGGGACGCCCCGTCCGTCCCCGTCTCGGACTCGGTGTCGTCGCTCGCGGGAGCTCGGTGACGGAACGAGCGGCGGCCGAAAACGAGATCCGGTTCAGAAGTCGTGCTCGAGCTGATCGGGGTTGGAATCCGCCTTCTGAATGATTATTTTCCCGTCTCGGACCCGGACGAACACCTCGTCGCCGATCTCCATGCCGGCGACGGCGAGTTCGTCCTCGTGGAGGTTCACGTGGACGTTGTGGTACTCCCCCTCGTCGTCCTTGGCGCCACTGGGGCTGAGCTTCTTTTTACGGACCATCGCGGTTGTACTGGTCGCATTTCGCCATAGCAGACACATAAGTGTTGTTTACCCACATCGAGGCGTCGCGAACGGCCGGTCGGCCCGAGCTCCGTCTCTGACCGATGCTCCGCCTCGCCCCGGTGTGCCTCGATCGGCTAATCTCCGCGAGTCCTCGCGTCGCCGCGCGGTGCTTCCCGCGCTAAAACCGCTAGCCCTGACGGAGTAGTATATAAAAGTTTTGCCGCACCAGCTTTCATTTCCCCGATATATTTATTACACACTGTGTGTTGGATTCTCATGGAGCATAACCATGGTACGTGAAGACGGTAAGCGAAACTTCGCCCTTCGAGAGGAAGACGGATCGGAACCGAGTGAATTCTCCGGAAACATGCCCCGCCAGGCGGCACTCAAGGCTGCCCGGACCCTCGACCCGGCTCCCTCGGAGGAGGAGGCCGAACGAACGACGATCCGACTCCGCGAAAAGGGGACCAAAAAGGTCCACGAGTACGAGGGGTGGGCGTGGAAAGACAGCGCTCCTGAGGTCAACGAGGCTGACGACGACTTCTGGCTCAACGACCTCGACGACATCACGAAGGCTAACGTCTCGAAACAGGGAATCGAGTACATCGACGAGGAGTAGCCGCCGAGGTCGGTCGATTTTTTTGATACCTCCGACCGCCTAGCTGTGAGTTCATTCACAGTTCCCCGGCATGAAACCGCATGACGTGGCGTCGATGCTTCGACGGGGTTAAATACAACCCGGGCATCGTGACTAATGCGAAGAACGCATCCGCGAACTCGGGCCGTTCAACTCGGCCCGGTTTCGCTGGACCGGAAACGCTTCGATGGGTTTATATCTCCTCGAAGGGTATACTCAGGTCCGCGAAGATGAGGATTTCGCCCCCTGCGCTCCGGCGTAAGAGGAAATCTGATGTGAGCCGTGGTCGTTCGGTGTCATCCAGGTCGCTGGCTGACTCGGACACCACATAGACCATGCAATGGTGTTTTGACTCACCGCGAGTCAAAACCCGCCAACACCCCCTCTGAGCCGGGAACCAGGCTCAGAGGTTATACATTCC